>JBIIYI010000122.1:0-7719 GCA_044346895.1 Phycisphaerales bacterium | reverse complement strand
CCGCGCGACGCCGAGGGCCGCGCCACGGGACCGGCGCGCGTCGCCGTCCGGCCGCGCGAACTCGTCGCGCACGTCGCACCCGGGCACCGCGTCCTCTTCGACGACGGCAACATCCGCGCGCGCTGCACCGCGGTCGATCGCGCGGCGGGCGAGGCGACCTGCGTCATCGAGGCCGCGCGCACGGGCGCGTGGCCGCTCAAGGACCGCAAGGGCGTCAACGTGCCCGACACCGATCTCCCGATCCGCGCGCTCACCGACGACGACCTCGCCACCCTCGACTTCGCGGTCGAGCGCGTCGACTTCGTCTCGATGAGCTTCGTGCGCGGCGCCTCCGACATCGCCGACCTCCACCGCGCGATCCTCGCGCGGACGCACCGCCCGATCGGCGTCGTCGCGAAGATCGAGACCCCGCAGGCCTGCCACGCGCTGCCCGGGATCCTGCTCGAGCTGATGAAGGCTCCGCCGTGCGGCGTGATGCTCGCGCGCGGCGACCTCGGCGTCGAGATCGGCTTCGAGAACCTGCCCGAGGCGCAGGACGAGATCCTCGCGCTCGCGGAAGCGGCGCACGTCCCCGTGATCTGGGCGACGCAGGTGCTCGAGTCGATGACCGACCACGGCTTCCCGACGCGCGGCGAGGTCACCGACGCCGCCGATGCCGCGCGCGCCGACGCGGTCATGCTCGGGATCGGCCCGTTCATGCTCGACACCGTGCGTTTCGTCGAGGATCTCCTCGCGCGGACCAAGCTGCGCCGCGCGCGCAGCCGGGCGATCCTCGGCAAGTGGAACGCGGAGTTCGGCGCCTGATCCGCGCCGCGACGCGGATACACTCCGCGGCCATGGAAGGGACCCCACTCCTGCTTTCGAACGCCGTGCTCTTCGTCGGCCTCGGCGTGCTCGCCGTCGCGGTCCTCGTGCCCGCGATCTGGGTGATCGCCGTCTACAACGGCCTCCGCCGCGCGCAGGTCCGCGCGAGGAACGCCTTCAGCCAGATCGACGTGCAGCTGAAGCGGCGCTTCGACCTGATCCCGAATCTCGTCGAGGCGGTCAAGGGCTACATGGCGCACGAGCGCTCGACGCTCGAGGCCGTCATCGCCGCGCGTTCGCAGGCGGCGGGCGCGCTCGGTGCGCTCGGCGCCGGCGAGGGCGCGCTGCTGGGCGTGTCCGCGGTCACGCAGCTCGCGAATGCGTCGAGCGCCCTCGACGGCGCGCTCGGCCGTCTGATCGGCCTCGTCGAGCGCTATCCCGAGCTCAAGGCGAATCAGAACGCGCTGCAGCTCCAGGAGGAGCTCGCGAGCACCGAGAACCGCATCGCGTTCGCGCGGCAGGCCTACAACGACGCGGTGATGCGCCTGAACGAACGGATCGTCGTCTTCCCGGCGAGCATCGTCGCGCGCACGTTCGCGATCACCGAGATGGGCCTCTTCGAGGCCGACGCCTCCGCGCGCGCCGCGGTCGCGGTGAAGTTCTGATCCCGACGCACGCCGCGCGGCAGGAAGGGAGACCGATGTCGACCGACTTCTTCACGAGCCAGGACGACGCCCGCAGGCAGACGGGCCGGCTCGTCGCGCTCTTCACGCTCGGCGTGATGGGCACGATGCTCTCGCTCTGGCTCGTCGCCGTGGTCGCGCTCGCGATCGGCGGCAGCGGCCGCAACGGCAGCGGGCCCGACTGGGCCGGCGCGTTCTCGAACTGGCAGGCGCTGCTCGCGGTCATCGTGTCGGTGGGCGGCGTCGTCGGCATCGTGACGCTCTTCAAGCTCGGGCAGATGTCGCAGTCGGGCGCGGCCATCGCGGAGATCCTCGGCGGGACGCGCATCGCGCCCTCGACGCGCGACCCCGGCGAACGGCAGCTCCTCAACATCGTCGAGGAGATGTCGATCGCATCGGGCGTGCCCGTGCCGCCGGTCTACGTCCTCGAGGACGCCTCCATCAACGCGTTCGCAGCCGGGCCGGACCCCTCGAACTCGGCGATCGGCGTCACGCGCGGCTGCATGGAGCTCCTGTCGCGCGACGAGATGCAGGGCGTGATCGCCCACGAATACAGCCACATCTTCCACGGCGACACGCGCATCAACGCGCGCACGACCGCGGTCATCGCGGGCATCATGGCCGTCGGCCTGATCGGCTACCTCTGCTTCCGCTTCGTCGGTCCGGCGCTCGCGCGCTCGCGCGGCGGGAAGAACAATCCCGGCCCCGCGATCGGCGCGGCCCTGATCGTGATCGGCCTCGCCGTCTGGGCGATCGGCTCGATCGGCATGCTCTTCGGCCGACTGATCCAGGCCGCGATCAGCAGGCAGCGCGAATTCCTCGCCGACGCGGCGGCCGTCCAGTACACGCGCAACCCGAACGGCATCGCGTGCGCCCTCGCGAAGATCCGCGACCACTCCGCGCGCGTCTCGTCGCCGAAGGCGAGCGAACTCAACCACTTCTTCTTCGCCTCGACGCTGCACACGCTGTTCGCGACGCACCCGCCGATCGAGCGGCGCATCGCGGCGCTGAAGGCGATGGGTGCGCTGGGCGTGCCGGAGCGCGCGCGGTCCGCGAGCGCCGACGAGGCGAACCGGAAGTTCGGGCAGCGAAGCGCGACCGCGCGCGCGGCGAACGCGGGCGCTGCAGGTATCGCGGGTGTCGCGGGTGTCGCGAACGTCGCAGGCCTGGGTGGTGAAGGCCCGGGTGGTAAAAGCCTGGGTGGTGCAGTGCCGGGCGGCGCGGCGGCCGCGCCGTCCGCGGGCATCGACGCCGAAATCGCGCGCGCCGGAACCCTCGACGAAGCCGGCATCGGCGCGGTCGCCGCGTGGCGCGCGTCGCTCCCGGCCGAGATCGTCGACGCGACGCGCGATCCCATCGGCGCGCGCGCCCTCTGCTACGCGATCGCGCGCCGTGCCGATGGCCACGCGCGCTGCGACGAGGTGGTCGCAAGCGGCGACCGCGAGGCCTACGACGCCTACGCGCGGCTTGCGACGCCGCTCGCGCGCATCTCCGGCGACGCGCAGCTTGCGCTCGTCGATCTCGCGGCGTCGGCGCTCCTCGACCTCGGCGCCGAGCGCTACCGCCGCTTCCGCGAGACGCTTGCGCGCGCGATGCGTTCCGACGGCGTCATCGACCTCCGCGAATGGGCCCTCGTGAAGTGCCTCGAGCGGCACGTCGAGCGGCGCCTCGCGCAGATGCCGACGAAGGCGTCGCTGCGGCTCGCGCAGCTGCCGGGCGAGGTGCGCACGCTGATCGCGACGGTCGCGTCCGCCGAGCACGCGGGCGATGAGGCGCGCGCCGCGTTCAACCGCGCGTACTCGGGGATGGGCATGCAGGCGCCTGCGATGCCGGGCCCGGCCGAGCGTTCGCTCGATGCGCTGAACGCAGCCGTCTCGCGGCTTGCGCAACTCACCTTCACCGACCGCGCGAAGCTCCTCGCGCTTGCCGCACGGGCCGCCGCGCACGACGACCGCGTCTCGGAGACCGAGCATCTCGTGCTGCGCGCGGTCGCCGACGCCCTCGACGTGCCGCTCCCTGCGCTTGCGCGGGTGGGTTCCTAGGTTCCGTCCGGCGGATCGCCGAAGGCCCGAAATCCGCATCGGCGCCCGGATGGCGAGACGGCGAGACGAGGTGGTCTCCGGAGAGAGAGGCCGTATCCGCAGTGATACGGCGAGTCGAAGCCGACGCCGCCAGCCGGCATGCCGGGCGGATCGAAGCCCGGCGGATCCGTCGGACAGAACCGAAGCGGCATGGCGCGCCGTCCGCCAGGCGCGGCCTCCTCGACAAGCGAGCTCGGACGGCTCCCGCGAGGTCCTCGGGAAGTCTTCGCGAGGTCTTCGGGAGGCGTCAATCCTCCCGGTTTCCGCTTGCATTCGCCCGGACTTGCGCCATTTTCCAGAAATCCCGGCTCTGGAGAGAAGCATGTCGTCCGTCCACGCTCCCGCGTCCGTCCACGCTCCCGCGTCCGTCCACGCCCCCGCGTCCGTCCACGCTCCCGCGCCCATGCACACCCTGCCCCCTCTTCGCTCGCACCGCCCGTCCTTCCTGCGTCGCGCGGCGGCGGCGCTCGTCGCCCTGTCCGCCGCACCAGCCGCGCTTCACGCGCAGGACTGCAACGGCGACGGGCTCGCCGACGTCCAGCAGGTCGGGATCCAAGGCCTGACCGCGCAGTACTTCGCGAACCGCACGTGGTCGGGAACGCCCGCGGCCGTGCGCGTCGATCTGGGCGGTGCAGGCACGTTCGACCTCTCCAACTGGTCGCTCCCCGCGGGTGTGCCGAGCGACGAGTTCAGTGTGCGCTGGACCGGCGGGCTCCTCTTCAACCAGACCGCGCCGTTCCAGTTCCGCGTCAGCGCAGATGACGGCTACCGCCTCTATCTCGATGGCGTACTGATCGGCTCGTCCGATAGTGTCACGAGCAATCAGATCGTGCCGGCGACCCCGATCCTCGTCACCGCGGGCACGCACTTCATCCGCCTCGAACTTCGCGAGGACTTCGGCGAGGCGAAGATGAAACTCGAGCGGAAGACTTCGTCCTCAACGACGTGGAACGTCATCGGCAACACGAACTTCCGCGCCGGCGTCGACAACAACGGCAACGGCGTGCTCGACCTCTGCGATTCGGGCGATTGCAATCGCAACTACGTCCCCGATAGCGTCGACCTCGCGGCGAACGCTGCGCTCGACTGTAACGGCGACGGCTTTCTCGACGGCTGCGACTCGGTCGAGATCGACTGCGACCAGAATGGGATTCCGGATTCCTGTGAACCGAGTCTCCTCGGGCTCATCGGCCGCTACTACGCCAGCAACGACTTCAGCGGGCCCGTTGTCGCACGGCGCCTCGACGCGTCGGGCCCGCTCGGCCTCGACTTCAATGTCACCAACGAGGGCAACAACAACTGGCAACCCGCCGGCGTGCCCACCGACGACTTCTCCGTGCGTTGGAGCGGCGCGCTGATCGTGCCCGCCACGGGCAACTACGACTTCCAAATGCAGTCGGACGACCGCGCAACGCTTGCGATCGATGGCGTGTTGCTCTTCGGATCAAACACCGGCAACGAGGAGCGCGGCCCTTTCTACCTCGAGGCGGGAACGCATCTGATCCAACTCACGCTGCGCGAGTTCGGCGGCGATCAGCGCATGCGCCTGCGATGGCGACCGAGTTTCACGCCCGACTGGCTCGCGCTTGCGGGTTCACAGTACCGACCGACCTTCGACGGCGATGGCAACGGCGTCACCGATATCTGTGAGTCCTCCGACTGCAACGCGAATGACATCGCGGACTCGTTTGAACTCGAGAACGGCCTCGCGACCGACTGCAACGCGAACGACGTCCTCGACTCATGCGACGTCGCCGCGGGTGCCGCCGACTGCAACGCAAACGGGGTGATCGATTCGTGCGAGGCGACGGCGTCGGGCCTGGTCGGCCGCTACTACCCGCGACTCGGCTCGTCGAATCCGAAGGATCCATACCGCCCCGGCCCACTCGCCGCCGTTCGTCGCGATGCGAAAATCGCGTTTGCCAACGGCAACTGGCAACCGACGACCGCGCCGAGTGATGATCTCATAGTGATCTGGACTGGCACGATCACGACGGGCAACGAGACGGGACTCTGGCGCTTCCGCAGCGATTCGGACGACGGCGTGCGGCTGTACATCGACGGCGAAATCGTCATCAACCGCTGGCTCGACAACGCTGGAATCGGCTTCGGTGCGATCGAGCTGGATGCGAACACCGCGTACGACTTCCGAATGGAGTTCCACGAAGGAAACGGCGGACAGTTCTGTTTCCTCGAATGGGCCCCGCCAACCGCAGGCAGCGATCCGGCCTACGAGACCGTGCCGACATCGGCCTTCCGCATGGCGATCCCCGACTGCAACGACAACGGCATTCCCGACGACTGCGACATCGCGAGCGGCACGCTGCCCGATCCGGGCGCGGGCATCCCGACGCCGTGCTCGACCCCCGCGTGCCCGGCGGATCTCGACGGGAACGGCGCGGTCGAGGCGTCGGATCTCTCGCTGGTGCTCGCCTCCTGGGGCGGCGCCGGCGGCGACGTCAATGGCGACGGCACGACCGACGCGAACGATCTCTCCCTCGTCCTCGCCGCATGGGGCAGCTGCGGCTGAACATCACGATCCGACTCCGATGGACAAGAACCTCCTCGCCACGCTCGCGCAGCGCGCGCTTCCCGCCCTCCTCCTCCTGACCTCGTGCGTCGCCCTCGATGCACGGGCGGCGGCGCAGTCCTGCGACGATTGCGACGACAACGGCCTGCCCGAGGCGACCGAGCAGGCCGCGCCGAGCGGACTCGTCGGCCAGTACTGGCGCAGCCAGAGCGGCGGACAGTTCACCGAGCGCCTGCTCTCGCGCATCGACGAGACGATCGCGTTCCAGTGGAACGGTGAGTCGCCCGATCCCTCGATCCCGAACGACAACTTCGCCGTGCGCTGGACCGGCACGCTCGTCGCGCCGGCGACGGGCACGTACACCTTCTGGACGACGACCGATGACGGCGTGCGGCTCGCGATCGGCGGCGCGACGCTCATCAACAAGTGGCAGCCGCAGTCGCCCACCACGTGGAGCGCGACGGTTCCGCTCGTCGCGGGTCAGCGCTACATCTTCCGGATGGACTACTACGAGGCGGGCGGCGGCGCCGAAGCGAAGCTCGAGTGGCAGATTCCCGGCGGCACGCGGCAGATCGTGCCGACGACGGCCTTCGATCCGATCGCCGATGGCGACGGCGACGGCTGGCCCGACGCGTGCAACGACTGCGACCTCGATGGAACCCCCGACGCCGCCGAGTTCGCGGCAGGCACGGCCACCGACTGCAACGCGAACTGCATTCCCGACTCGTGCGAGGTCGCGCAGAGCGCGACGCTGGCCTACTGGCGGCTCGAAAGCGTTGGGAAGTCGATCGAGGACAGCGGCCCATTCATGCTCGACGGCGTGCCGACGCAGGTCGCCGCCAGCACGAGCGTCGCGGAACCGATCGTGCCCGCGACCGCCGAGGCGAACGTCGGCTCGGCGCAGCTCGGCTCAACGGGCCGCTTCGTCGTCAGCGACCCTTCGCGCATCCTCGACACGACGGGCGAGAGCTTCACCATCGAGGCGTGGATGAAGCTGTCGCAGAACGCCGCCGCGGCGAACGCCGACGGACGACAGGTGCTTGTGCAGCGCAAGGCGCTCGCATCGGGCGACAAGTTCGCCGACTACATCCTCTTCGCGCAGGCAGGCGACATGCCGTCGATCGGCCTCGCGAACTACGGTCGCACGAACGGCTTCAACGGCCGCGAGATCGCGATCGCCTTCGGCAACGGAGGCCCGCAGACGAGCGCGTTCTGGACGGTCACGTCGAACTTCCGCATCGACGATCAGGACTGGCACTTCGTCAGCGTGTCGGTCGACGTCGACCGCAGCGAGGTCCGCTTCGTGCTCGACGAACAGGTCGAGCACCACGTGTTCGCGAGCCTCGGCCGCGTGTCGGTCGATGCGCCGGTGCTCGTCGGTTCGCACACGAACTCCTCCGGCGCGTTCAACCAGCCGCTGCGCGGCAGCATCGACGAAATGCGCATCTCGCAGGGCGTGATCGAGCCGGGGCTCCTGCTCGCGCGCGCCGGCGGCGGCGACTGCAACGACAACGGCCAGCCCGACTCCTGCGACATCGGCTCGGGTGCATCGAGCGACTGCGACCGCGACGGACTTCCCGACGAGTGCGAGGCCGACTGCAACGCGAACGGTGTGCCCGAT
>JBIIYI010000121.1:0-7760 GCA_044346895.1 Phycisphaerales bacterium | reverse complement strand
CGGAGTCGGCGCGCCCGGCGTCGACGTCGGGCCGCCGAACCCAAGACTACACCGGGACTAGACCGGGGCTGGCCGGGGCTGGCCGCAGTCGTACCGGGGCTGGCCGCGGTCGTACCAGGGCTGGCCGCGATCGGTGAGAGCGCTCTTCCGTCAGGAACGCCGTCGACGGAAACCCGCCAACCCGGCGACGCATGCGATCGCCAGCGCGCCGGGCGACGGGATCGTGCTGAACCGCTGCTCGATGAGGCTCGCGGAGGCGACGCCGCCCACGGGCATCGCGAAGAACGCCGCCGTCTTCTCGACGATCATCGACGACACCGGCCCGAAGCCATCAGGGCCCCCGAAGACGATCGCATGCTTGCGACGGGTGAGTTCGTCTCCGCCAAGCGTCACGCGGTCGTAGACCTCGAGCTCGCCGATCAGCTCGCCCTGCGGCGGTGCGATCAGATGCTCGAGGACCTCCGCATGCGAACCGACGCCGCTCGCATCGCCGTCGAACTGCATCCAGGCGTCGTGCAGCAGCACGCCCTCCTTCAATGCCTTGGGCACGATCGTGACGGTGAAGCCGATCGACATCATGCTCGGCAGATCGTCGGAGGGCAGCAGGTCGGAGAAGCCGCCTCCGATGTCGAAGCCGGTGTCGAAACGCCCGTAGGCGTTCGGTGTGTCGTCGATGCGTGCGGTGAGGGTGATGCCGCTCGCCGCGAAGTGGGACACGAAGACGCCGAAGTTGAACTCCTGATCGCCGATGCGGACGATTCGATCGCCTTCGGCCCCGAAGATCGCCTCGAGCGAGACGGACTCGCCGTCGGCGAGCACGATCGTGGCGGAGGCGGACGAGCAGACGGACGAGGAGACGAACGACGAGGCGGCGGCCGCGACGACCGGGCACGAGACGATGGCGAGCAGCGCGTGGCGCATGGGATCCTCCGCGCGCACGGGGAGACGGCCGACCCGCGTACACCGCAGGCTCGGCCGCGTTCGATGCGCGGCGCGCGATCAAAGCGGCGCCGCGCCGGCGATCAACCTGCGCACGGCGACTTCGTGCCCGATGAGGAACGCCTTCGCGGGAACATGTCCGGTTCGCCTCAGCGACCCTTCGCGGAGACCGCGTCGACGACGGCCTCGAGCACGGCCCCGACGTGACCTTCGACCTTCACCTTGTCGAAGCGCGCCGCGACGCGACCGCGACCGTCGACCACGTACGTCGTGCGCACGATGCCCATGTACCTGCGCCCGTACATGCTCTTCTCCTGCCAGACGCCGTATGCGGCGGCGATCGGCGGCACGCCGTCGGAACCCGCCACGTCGGCGAGCAGTGTGAACCCAAGACCGTACTTCGCATCGAACTTGCGATGGCTGTCCGCGGAATCGGGGCTGACGCCGAGCACGGGGCAGCCGAGCTTCCCGAACTTCGGACGGTTGTCGCGGAAGTCGCACGCCTCGACCGTGCAGCCCGGCGTGTCGTCCTGCGGATAGAAGTAGAGGACGAAGGGCTTGCCCTTCAGACTCGCGAGAGTGACCGTCTTGCCGGACGCGTCGACCGCGCGGAAATCAGGCGCCGGTGCGCCGACCGCGATCAGTGCGGACGCTGCGGCGGACTTCGCGGGAGCGGACGCGGCCGCGGACTTCTTCGGGGCGGACTTCGCGACCGAGGCGGGAGCCTTCTTCGCGCTCGACTTCGGGGCGGACTTCGGGGCGGACTGGGAAGCGGCCTTCTTCGCGGCCTTCTTGACAGGCTTCGTCGTGACCTTCGTCGTGACCTTCTTCGAGGTCTTCTTCGAGGTCTGCGAGGTCTGCGAGGTCTGCGCGGCGGATTTCGTCTTCGCGGTTGGCATGGTTCGCGCGGTTCGCGTGCGGCCTCCGCCGGATGCAGCGCGCGACGAGATCGACGACGCCGGACGCGCGTTCGGCCATCCGCCCGCGGCTCACGACCCCCGACGCAGCATCTCGATGTGTGGGATTCCGTCCTCGTCGTAGAGGTCGGACGCGCGTTCGAAGCCGAACCCGCCGTAGAAGCGCTCGAGGTACGCCTGCGCGCCGATGCGGATCGGAACACCGGCGCCGATGGCGGCGATGCCGCGCCGCATGAGCTCGCGACCAAGACCCGTCCTGCGCACCGAGGGAGCCGTCACCACCCGGCCGATGCTCGCCTCCGCGAACTTCACGCCGGCGGGAACGAGCCGCAGGTAGGCGACGATCGCGCCGTCGGGCGATTCGGCCCACAGGTGGCGGCTCGCCGCGTCGGCGCCATCGGCATCCTGATAGGCGCAGCGCTGCTCGACCACGAACACCTGCGCGCGCAGCGCCATGATCGCGTAGAGGTGTCGGGGAGCGAGCGCGTCGAACGGCTCCTCCCGCCAGACGAGGTCGATCGTCGCGGGCGCCTCAGGCATCCTCGCGCCGGTAGTCGAGGTCCGGCGCGGGGCTCGGATGCGCCGCCACCTCGGCGGTCCTGAAGCAGCCGACCCAGCGCGTGGGTGCCACCTGCACGAGCGCGTACTCGTCGCCTTCCTGCGCGAGCTTCGGCTTCACACCCGTCGGCGGATCGGGCCACCAGGGAACGAGCGATCCGAGCTTCGCGCCGATCTCGAGGCCCGCGCCTCCCGGCGGCGGCAGCGTGAACTGCCGCCCGTCCTTGACGACCTCCTCGACGGTCGTCAGCCGGTGCTTGCGCGTCGTGAGCAGCGGGATCGAGTTGAAGAGGCCGCGCGTGTACGGGTGCAGCGGGTTGTCGAAGAGTTCGAACACGCGCGCGTACTCGACGACGCGGCCCGCGTACATCACGCAGACGACGTCGGCGTTCTCGGCGACGACGCCGAGGTTGTGCGTGATGAGCATGATGCCCATGCCGCGCGAACGCTGGAGTTCGCGCAGAAGCTCGAGGATCTGCGCCTGGATCGTCACGTCGAGCGCGGTCGTCGGCTCGTCCGCGAGCAGCAGCGTCGGCTGGCATGCGAGCGCCATCGCGATCATCACGCGCTGGCGCATGCCTCCCGAGAACTGGTGCGGATACGCCTTCATCCGCTCCTCGGCCTTCGGGATGCCGACGTCCTTCATCGCCTGGATCGCGATCGACCACGCCTGCTCGGCGCCGACCTTCTGATGGAGGAGGATCGCCTCCATGATCTGGTCGCCGATCGTGTAGACCGGGTTGAGGCTCGTCATCGGCTCCTGGAAGATCATCGCGATCTTGCCGCCGCGGACCGAGAGCATCTCGCGCTCCGACAGCGCGAGCACGTTGCGGCCCTCGAACATGATCTTCCCGCGGTCGAACCGCCCGGGCGGCCGGGGGATGAGCTGCATCGTGCTCATCGCGGTCACGCTCTTGCCGCAGCCCGACTCGCCGACGACCGCGAGCGTCTGGTTCGGATGCACGGTCATCGACACGCCGGCGACGGCCTGCACGCGCGGGCCGGAACCGTTGTCGAAGCTGACGGCGAGATCCTGGACCGAGAGAATCGGCTGCGTGCGCGCGGGCGTCGGCGCGGTGTCGGACGCGGTCGACAGCATCAGTGCGCCGCCTTTCGGAGCTTCGGATCGATCGCGTCGCGGAGCGCTTCGCCGAGCAGGTTGTAGGAGAGGACCGAGAGGAAGATCGCGAGGCCCGGGAAGACCGCGAGCCACCAGACGAACGTGCCCGTGGCCGTGGTCGCGCTCGAGAGGAGCTTGCCCCACGACGCCTGTCCGTCCGGTCCGAGCCCGAGGAACGAGAGCGTCGCCTCGACGGTGATCGCGGCCGCGATCGCGAAGCTCGCATCGACGAGCACCGGCGTCACGCCGTTCGGCAGCATGTGGCGGAAGAGGATCGCGCGCAGCGGCAGTCCCGTCGCCTGCGCGGCCTGCACGAAGTCCTGCTTGCGCAGCTTGAGGAACTCGGCGCGGGTGAATCGCGCGGCGCCCGTCCACGAGAAGCAGCCGATGATCGCCATCATCACGTAGGTGTCGCGCGGAAGCACGCCCGCCGCCACGATCAGCAGGAAGAGGACGGGCACCGCCATGAAGATCTCGACGATGCGGAAGAGGAGCATGTCGATCCACCCGCCGAAGTAGCCCATGATCGCGCCGATGGTGACGCCGATCAGGAGCGAGATGCCCGTCGAGACGAGGCCGATCGAGATCGAGAGGCGGCACGCCCAGAGCATCTGCGCCAGCACGTCGCCGCCGAGGGCGTCGGTGCCGAGCCAGTTGCGGCGCTCGCCGAAGGGCGTGTCCTTGAAATCCGCGAGCTTCGGATTGTCCTCGACCCTCGAGCCGGGGGCGATCGCGATCATGTCGCTGCGCGTGTACTGCGGCGACCACGGGATCAGCGTCCATGTGGCGCGGATCTCGCCCGCACGCTCCGCCTCGATGTAGTTCTCGAAGTTCACGAGCTTCGCGCCGCCCGTGCCGAGCGAGAGTCCGACCCCAAGCGCCGCCGCGCCGAGCGTGACGCCGACCCGCGCGAGCAGGCGGTCGAACGTCGGAATCGCGACGGCGGCCAGCGCCACGATCGCCGCGATGACGACCGCGATCGGCCAGCGCCCCGATTCGCTCCGCGCGACATCCTCGAGCCAGGCGACGTCCGAGGTCGATGCCCATCGCACGCATGCGCCGGTGAGGATGATCGTCAGCCAGGCCTGAAGCAGCGCGACGACCAGCACGCCGATGCGGAGCGCACGACCGAAGGCGCGCCTCTCCCTTCCGGCCGGCCTCCCGGATCCGGCGTCCTTCGAGGCGTTCCCCTTCCCGGCCCGCTTCTCGCCGAATGGAACGAAGACCCACGGCACTCCGAGGAAGAACCCGACCATGAGGAGCCAGTCGGTCGGCGAGAGATTCGCGATGAGCGGCCAGGACGTCTCGAGCACGGTCGCGGCATCCGCCTCCGACCCGTTCCTCGCGAGCGTCTCGATCTTCCACGGATGCGCGCTCGCGAGGACCGGCGCGAAGATCGCGAGGATCGCAACGAGGCCGATCCAGACGAGCGCGAAGCGCGCGCCCGCGCGGACGATCACGCGATCCCACGCGTCCGCCCAGAAGCTCTTCGCCTCCTGCGCGCCGACGCCGCGCATCACCTCGATACCCGAGATCGCCGCCGGTGCGGACGACGCTGCGCCGTTCTTCGCATCACTCATAGCTCACCCGCGGATCCGCGACCGCATAGAGGATGTCCGCAAGGAGCAGCGCGAGCAGGTTCACGCAGGCGATCATGAAGGTGTTGGCGAGGATGATCTCGCGGTCGCGGAGGTCGATCGCCTCGAGGATGAGGCTGCCCATGCCCGGCACCGTGAAGATGCGCTCGATGACGACCGAGCCGGCGAGCATCGCCGGGAAGATCCCGACGAACATCGTGATCAGCGGCAGCAGGCTGTTGCGGAAGACGTGGCGCATCACGACATCCTGCCGCGACACGCCCTTCGCCTTCGCGGTGCGCACGTAGTCGGCGTTGAAGTTCTCGAGCATCGCCGCGCGCGTCTGCTTCGAGAGCACCGCGAACGACGCGTACACGAGGCAGAGGACCGGCAGCGCGACGTGCCAGACCATGTCGAGGAGCCATCCCTCGTGCCACACGCCCGCCGCATCCCAGTACGGGAGGAACGTGTAGTTCTCGGCGCCGCTCGCATGGAGGCCGCTCACCGGGAAGAGCCCCAGGTACTGCCTGTTCGCGAGGAAGCCGATGGCGAAGACGCCCGCGAGCACCGTCGGGATCGAGTAGAGCGAGAGGAACGCGAGCCCGGAGCCGATGTCGAACCATCCGCCCCGACGGACCGACGCGAGGATTCCGGTCGGGATCGCGATCAGGTACGAGATCGGGAACGCGATGGCGTTGATGAGGAGCGTCACCGGCAGCGCGGTCGCGATGAGATCCCACACCGGACGGTTCTTCGAGAACGCGACGCCGAGGTCGGGCGTGTCGAGCGTCACGAAGCCGGGAACCACGCCGATGCCGCTCTCCGGGTAGGGCTTCGCGAGGAAGGCGATGTACGCGCGCTGGCGCGTCTCCTCCGCCTTCGCCCACTTGACGTGCATGTCCGTCACCGCGGCCCGCAGCGCGATCGACTTCGGAGAACCGCCCGGCGCCGCACCCGATCGCAGGTCGTCGAGCGGCAGATCGCGGAACTTCTCCGGATCCGCCCCGCCCTTCGGCTCGAGCCGCTCCGTCCACGGCGCCCCGAGCTCGCGCACGTAATCGGCGAGCGCGTCCTTGAAGAACCGCTCCGCACCGATGTACGAACGGCGCGCACCCTCGGCCTCGCGCTGCAGTTTCTTGAACTCGTCGACCTGTCCGTCGCCGATCGTCGGACTGAAGACGACCTCGGGCTTCGCGGGAAGCGCGAACGCCCATTCCATCGGCGGCGCGGAGATCTCGCGCGGCGCGGAGATGCGGTCGCCGGTCGGCATGCGCAGGTCGCGCTCGCCGAACTTCACCGGCGAGATCCGTCCGAGCCACCGCAGGTACTGGACGACCACGGGATCGTTGAGTCCGTAGCGGTCCTCGAGGTACGCCTGCATCTGCGCAACCTTGCTCGTGTCGCTCATCTGCCCGCCGGACACCGCCAGTCCGGCGCCGATGCCGCCCGGCGCGAGCGCGAGCAGCATGAACACCATGAACGTGATCCCGAGGATCGTCGGGACCATCAGGCAGAGGCGTCTGATCAGGTAGTTGACCATGAATGGGATCGGATCGGATCAGGACGGGCGACCGACTCGGAGGCGAAGGCCTTCCGCAACCTCACTCCCCTGCCGGCGCCGGAGCCGACGACGAAGGAACCTTGAAGAACTCCTGCGGCTCGAGACCCGTGCGGTAGGTGTTCACGTTGCCGAACTCGCGCTTCACGAAGCGCAGCCAGGGGGAGACGCGGACGAAGGTGTACGGCTGCTCCTCGGCGACGAGCGCCTCGAACTCGCGCCAGACCTGCATGCGCGCGGCCTCGTCCATCGCGCGGCGGCCCTTCTCGATGAGCGCATCGGCGTCGGCGTTGCGCCACTGGACGAAGTTGTCGCCGCCCTCCTTCGTCGACTCCGAGTGCCAGATCTGGCGCGGGTCGCTCTCGGGGGCGTTGCTGCCCCACGCCAGCGTGATCGCATCGAAGTCGCGCAGCTTCAGGATCTCCTGATAGCGGCTCCAGTCGACGGGACGCGTGACGACCACGATGCCCGCCTTCGCGCAACTGTCCTTGACGAACCGCGCGAGCCGCTCGGAGATCTCGCCCCCGGTCGCGTACGTGTACTCGAACTCGAACGGATCGCCGTCCGCGTTCTCGAGCACGCCGTCGCCGTTGCGGTCGAGCCAGCCGGCCTCCGCGAGCAGGGCCTTGCCCTTCTCCGGATCGAACGCGATCGGCTTCAACGCCGGGTCGCTCGCCGGGCTCTCCGGGTTCATCGGTCCCTTCGCGACGATGCCGATGCCGTCCCAGATGTCGCGGATCATCTTCTCGCGGTCGAGGAGGTGCGTCATGGCCCGTCGCACGCGCCGATCGGCGAACGGCGTCGTCTCCTTGCCCGCGCGCGGACCGCACTGCCACGCGATGAACGAGTAGCCGCAGCGCATGTTGACCCACTTCAGCGCGTAGTTCTTCTCCTCGAAGTCCTTCTGCTCCCGGAGCACGGCGTTGAACTGGGGCGAAGTCGGGAGCATCATCGATCCCTCCCCGTTCTGGTACGCCACGAGACGACCGAGGTCGTCCTTGATCGACTTGAAGCGCAGGCCCGCGAGCGCGGGCTTCTCGGCCCAGTAGGCCTCGTTGCGCACGAGCACCACGTCCTGGCCCGGCGTCCAC
>JBIIYI010000465.1:0-2741 GCA_044346895.1 Phycisphaerales bacterium | reverse complement strand
CCATCTTCGAACTCGGGCTTCCCGTCCTCGGCATCTGCTACGGGATGCAGTTGATGAGCCATCTCCTCGGCGGCAGGGTGGAGAGCGCGAACCACCGCGAGTTCGGCCGCGCGAAGATCGACGTCCGCGAGCAGGGCGACCTCTTCGCCGGCGTCGATGCGAACGCGACGGTCTGGATGAGCCACGGCGACCAGGTGACCAGGGTTCCCGCGGGATTCGAGGTCATCGCCAGCACCGGCACCTGTCCGTTCGCCGCGGTGCGCGACCGCTCGCGGCGCTTCTACGGCGTCCAGTTCCACCCCGAGGTCACGCACACGCCGCAGGGCGGCGACATGCTCGCCAACTTCCTCTTCAAGGCCTGCGGATGCTCGGGTTCGTGGAAGATGGCGGACTTCGTCGAGCAGGAGTGCGCGCGCATCCGCGCCCGCGTCGGCGACGCGAAGGTGATCTGCGGGCTCTCGGGCGGCGTCGACAGTTCGGTCGTCGCGGCGCTTCTCGCGAAGGCCATCGGCAGGCAGCTCGTCTGCATCTTCGTCGACAACGGACTGCTCCGGAAGCACGAGCGCGACCTGGTCGAGACCACCTTCCGCGACCACTTCGACGTCGACCTGCGCGTGATCGACGCGAGCCGCGAGTTCCTCGGCGATCTCGCGGGGATCGTCGAGCCGCAGGAGAAGCGCCGCCGCATCGGGCACCGCTTCATCGACGTCTTCAAGGAGGCGGCGAAGTCGATCCCGGGCGACGTGCGCTTCCTCGCGCAGGGAACGCTGTATCCCGACGTGATCGAGTCGGGACACGGACACGCCGGGACGAGCGCGAACATCAAGCTCCACCACAACGTCGGCGGACTTCCCGAGCAGCTCGGGTTCGAACTCGTCGAGCCGATGCGGCTTCTCTTCAAGGACGAGGTGCGCGCGCTCGGCGAGGTGCTCGGGCTGCCCGCACAGATCGTCTGGCGGCATCCCTTCCCGGGGCCGGGCCTCGCCGTGCGCGTCATCGGCGACATCACGACGGAGAAACTCGATGTCCTGCGCGAATGCGACCGGATCCTTCTCGAGGAGATCGTCGCGGCGAATCTGTATCGATCGACGAGCCAGGTGTTCGCGGTGCTCCTGCCCGTGAAGTCGGTTGGAGTGATGGGCGACGGACGCACGTACGACTCGACGGTCGCGATCCGCGCCGTCGACACGCAGGACTTCATGACCGCCGACTGGTCGCGCATCCCGTACGACGTGCTCGCGCTCATCTCGAACCGCATCATCAATGAGGTGAAGGGCGTGAACCGCGTCGTGTACGACATCTCGTCGAAGCCGCCGGCGACGATCGAGTGGGAGTAGCCATCCGCATGCACGCGGCCCCCTCGGATGCACTCCGAGGGGAGCCGAACATCTCGCGGTCGCCGCTGCGGCGGCTCCCTCTGGCGTAGACCATGCTCGATGCGATTTGCCTCGGCCCCCTCGGATGCACTCCGAGGGGAGCCGAACATCTCGCGGTCGCCGCTGCGGCGGCTCCCTCTGGCGTAGACCATGCTCGATGCGATTTCCCTCGGCCCCCTCGGATGCATTCCGAGGGGAGCCGGCCAAAGCGAGCGAAAGCGAAGCGAGTCGCGAGCGCCCAAAACCCGAGCGCTCTATCTGAGGATCGACTGACGCTCGATCATCAACTGCAGCGTCTGGCAGACGAGATCGATCTCGCGCTCGCCGAGTTCCGTCGAGAACGGCAGCGCGATCAGCCGGTCGGCCGCGCGCTCGGCCACCGGGAAGTCGCCAGGCTGGTGGTGGCCTGCGAAGGCAGGTTCGTGCGGAAGGACGTGCACGACGCTCGACGCCGCGATGTCGTGTCGCAGGAGTCCCTGCACGATCGAATCGCGGTCGTCGCGCGAGTAGCGCTCGGAGAGGCGCACGGCGAAGTGCGACCACCGCACCGTGCCCTCGACGCATGGCGCCGGTAGCACGAGATCGGGGTGCATCGCCAGACGCCGCAGATAGCCGTGGAAGACGCCCTCGAGATCCTCGGAGATCCGGTCGAAGCGGTCGAGCCGCGCGATGGCGAGGGCCGCGGCGAGCGGCCCCATGCGCGCGTCCGCACCGACGCGCTCGATCCGGCGGATGCCGCCGAGCTTCTCCCAGTCCTGGCGCGGGTCGGGCGATCCGCCGTTGCGGATCAGCCGGAGCGTGTGCGCGAGGACGTCGTCGTTGGTGACGCAGACCGCGCCTCCCGCGCCGATCGTCGACTCGCGATCTCCGAGTGCGACCACGGAGATGCGGCCGAACCTGCCCACCGGATCGCGGCCGATGCGGCCGCCGAGGCCTCCGGCGAGGATCTCGAGCATCGGCAGTTCGTTGCGCGAGGCGACGGCGACGATCTCGTCGAGGCCCTTCGGTTCGCCGTGGTTCGCGACGCCGACGAGGGCGCGCGTGGCGGAGGTCACGCGCGCCGACGCGTGCGATTCCCGCAGCGTGAGCGACTTCGTGTCGACGTCCGCGAAGAGTGGGCGTGCGCCCCGACGCGCCACGCTGCATGCCACGGTCGCCGGTCCGAGCGCGGGAAGGACGACGTCGCTCCCGGGGCCCACACCGAGCGCCTCGAGCGCGGACTCGATGGCGGTCCCGAGCGATGCGAAGGCGACGCCGAACGGTCGCTCGACGATGTCGCCGACGCGATGCTCGACCATCTCCTCGAGTCGATGGATCTCGCCGTGGGCCTCGCGCAGGATCCGCTGCAACTCGATCCATTCCGCG
>JBIIYI010000005.1:0-20784 GCA_044346895.1 Phycisphaerales bacterium | reverse complement strand
ATCGGTTCGCTCACGGCGTCGTCTCCTTCGGCGCGGTCGGGACGGCACCCTCCGGCTGCGTCAGCGCGGCGATCGCGTCGGCGGTGCGGCCCGCATGCCGCAGCCAGAGCCACGCCGCCTGCGTGCGGATGATCGACGAGACGTTCGCGCCTCCGCCCGCGATCGTCGCGAGTTCACGGAGGGTCGCATCGTCGCACGTCGCCGCGTGCCGCGCGGCGAGCACCTCGATCATCGCCTCGCCGGTCCGGGTGGTTCGGCCTCGGGCGGCGAGTGCGGCCTTCGATGCGTCGGACGAACCCGCGCTCGCGAGCGCGAGCAGCACCGTCTCCTGAATCGAGCGCTCGTCCTCGACTTCCGCGAGCGTCGTCGCGAGTTCCTCCGGGGCGATGGTGGCGAGCCTGAGAATCGCGCGCGTGAGGCTCTCGGCGAGCGGCGCGGCCGCGCGCCGTTCCTTCGCGAGATAGCGGGCGCTCGCGATTCCGAGCGCGCGCTCGGTGCTCCCACCGACGCGGACCGCGCCTTCGGTCGCCGCACGCATCGCGACGCGGTGCTTCAGTTCGAGCAGCCTCGCGTACGCGTCCTCGTCGCGTCCCTCTCCGAACAGCGTGCCGGCGTCGGCAAGGCCTTCGATCAGCCCGTCGCCGTTTCGGATCCGATCCCACTCGGCCTTCGGTGCGCGCGCGCCGCTGGCGAGGAGCACCGCCGCATGGCGCATGAGCGACGTCTGCGAGCGGTCGGCCTCGACCCGCGCGGCGAGCACCGGGTAGGCGGCCTCGGGCGCGAGCACGAGGAGCGAGCCGAGCGCGCGCATGCGCGCATCGTCCGCGACGTCGGGAAGCGCCACGAGGCTTGCGCAGAACGCGGCCGCGCCCTTGAGCGAGGCGAGCGAGCATGCCTCGCAGGTCTGCGCGACGATCGCCGAGCGCGTCTTCGGAGGAAGTTCGGAGAGGAGCGTCCGGGCGCGGTCCGCCGCGCTCGCGGCCGATTGCGCGGCCTCGCTACCCGCGGGGGCGAGGTCGAGGAGGAGCGCGGCCGCGAGCGTCGCGATCTCCGGCGTGCGCGACTCGGCGAGCTTCGCGACGATCGTGGGGTCGGGCGAACCGCCGAGCTTGCGCAGTTCGCAGGCGAGCAGGAGCCGCGGCGCCTGCGGGAGCTCGTCCCAGGCGAGCATGGCGGCCGCGCGATCGGCATCGAGCATGCGCAGCGAGACGGCCGCGGCGATCGCGGTCTCGCGATCGGTCTCGGCGGGAAGCGCGGAGACGAGCGCCACGTCGATCTTGCCCGAGACGTCCAGTTCGCCCAGCCCGAGCACGCTGTCGACGCGCAGCGTCCAGTCGTCGCTCCGGAGGTACTTCTCGAACAGCGGCTTCAGCGTCGGATCGCGCAGTTCGCGCAGCGCGACCATGCCTGCGTGCTGCTCGCCGTCGTTCGCCGACCCGACCGACTCGCGGAGCGCGCGCACGGCCGAGTCGAAGGGGTCGACCGGACCGTACTGCGCGGCGGCGCGCGAGACGCACGCCGACGACGCGATCGCCGCGGCGATCGCACCCGTCCAGAGCGGCGACATCAGCGCGACGGATGCGGCGCGAAGAAGGACTTCTCGACTCGTCGGACCCATGGGGTCGAGTGTAGCGAATGCGCCCGGCATCCTCCCGCGCGGACGGGTTCCGTCCGGCGTCGGTCGAGCCGTCGGTCGAGCCGTCGGTCGAGCCGTCGGTCGTGCTGTGGGTCGAGCCGCTTCGTCTATCGCTGCGCGGTGGAGCGGGCGAGGTCGTGGCGGAGCTGGTCGGTCAGTTCCCGTACGGGCTCGCCACCCGCACCGATCCGGCCATCGGACTCGATGAGCGACTTCAGCCGCTTCGCCGCCGCGTGGACGGCCGAGTGCGTGTCGCGGCCGAGAGCACGGGCGATCTCGGGATAGCTGTGGGTGGTCAGTTCGCGCGCAAGGTGCGCAACCATTCCCCGAGCGACGACCGTCCGGGCGTGGCGTCCGTTTCCAAGGAGATCCTCGCGGGACACCCGCAGGCGGTCGCAGACCACCTCGACGATTCGACCGAGCCGGATCGGTGCGCTGCTGCCGCTCGCCGGGCCGTCCTGTCCGAGCAGGCGCTCGACCGTTCCCGGCCCGATCTGCCCCCGCACGCCGTCGAGTTCCACAAGGGCCCCCAGCCGCGTGATCGCTCCCTCGATCTCGCGGATCGAACCGGCGCATCGGCCGGCGACCAGATCCTCCGCCGCCGTGGTCAGGTCGAGGCCGCGCTCCCGGGCGAGCCGGCGCACGAGTTGCGAGCGCGTCTCGCGGTCGGGGCGCTCGACGCGCACGACCATGCCGGACAGGAATCGGCTCACCAGCGACTGGCTGAACTTGCGGATGTGGCGCGGGTGCTCATCCGAGACGAGCGCGACGCGCGCGCCGGTGAGGTCGATCGCGTCGATGGTGTGGAGGAACTCCGCCTGCGTCGCCGACTTGTTCGCGAAGAAGTGGATGTCGTCGATGGCGAGGAGGTCGACGCGTCGCAGGCGCTTGCGGAACTGTTCGAGCGAGCCGTCGCGGACCGCGGCGATGTACTCGTTGGTGAACTGTTCGGCGGTCACGTAGCGCACGACCTGTCGTGGCGAGCGCTGGGTGCGGCGGCGCACGATGCCCTGGAGGAGATGCGTCTTGCCCACGCCGCAGTCGCCGTGCAGGAACAGGATCCCCGGCGCGTCGGGGGCGCCTTCGGCGATCTGCGTGCTGGCGGCGTACGCGAGGCGGTTCGATTCGCCGACGACGAAGTCCTCGAGGCGGCGGAGCGTGGCAGGGCGCTGGGCGCCTGGCGCGCGCGGACGGCCTGCGGTGTCGAGCGGCTCGGGGGCGTAGGTTCGGGCGAGCGCATCATCCTCGCGTGCGTGGGCGGTCGTCGGCCCGTCGCCGACGCCCGAGGCGGGGGCGGGCCTTCCTCGGTCGAGTGCGCGTCTCCGATGCGCGGCGCGCTCGGAGTGCTCCGCCGCATCCACCGCGCCGAGGGCGCGCTCGACGTCGCTCGCGGCCACCTCGACGGATACGACGGTTCCCGATCCAAGCGCCTTGTCGGCGGCGCGCTGCATCGCGTCGCGGAAGTTGCGTCCGATCCAGTCGGCGACGTAGGCGTTCGCGGCGGAGACGACGATCGCACCGTCCCGAGCCTGCGCGGAGGTGCCGTTCTCGAACCAGAGTCCGAAGCGGTGCGGACCGATCGCGTCGGAGAGTTCGGAGCAGAAGGCCCGCGCGGCGTCGCTCGCCGTCGCGAGTTCGCGGACATCGCCCGCCGTCGCGAGTTCGCGGACATCGCCCGCCGAGCCCGGCCGAGCCGCTGCCTGGGCTCCGCATCGACGGCCCGCCCGCGCGGTCGTCGTCGAAGCCGGGCAAGCGGCGGGGAGTTGCGGATCGGCGGGATTCTTCATCGTTGCGACGTGACGCGGAAGGGGGAGGAGTGAGGTTCAGGCCGGAGGCGCGTCGGACCTTCCCGATGCCGAACACGCACCGGGGAGGCGTCAGGGCACGTCGCGACTGCCGCCGCGCCGATGGGCGCGGGACATCGACGTCGGGACCTCGATTCCGAAGCGTCGCGCATGCGACGCGGGGGAAGTCGGAGTGACCGAGCGGGTGCCCGGAGAAGGCGAACGAGTTGTCTTGTGATTTCGTCGGCCGTGCACACGACGGTCGGCCGGACGGGGAGAGGCGGTTTCGAGAGGAGCGGTCGAGATCGGGTCGCGGAAGACGTTCCAACGAGGCGTGGCGCCGATCGCCGGAGGCGTCCCGGAAACTGCGCATCGATTTCGATGCATCGCGGGACGACCTCTGAGGCGGCTTGCACCTTGCCTTCCCGCGAACATCGGAGAGCGCGGGGCCCGCGTCCCTGCGAGCGACACGCAATGTAGCGCGAGATGCGCCGCGTGCAACCGGCGCGCGTCCACATTGCGACGCGAGACGATCGGAAGCGCTTTCAAAACCACGGCTTGCACTCCTCGCCACCGCAAGCGACGGGCGTCGATCGATTCCTGTGGATAAATCGTCGAACACGGTCGGATGAGGAAGCGACTTGCAAAACAATTTTGGATGCGCTCGACGCGCGATCGGGTTGACACGCGCGAGTCGGCGTGCTCGCGCGGACGTTGCGCCGCGCGCATCAGGGCCGCGTGCGCCGCACGAGCGCGACGCGCGACGAGACCTTTCGGAAGCCGTGCGCGTCGTAGAGCCTGCACGCGTGCGTGTTGCGCGCGTCGACCGCGAGCGTGACGCTCGAGCAGAACGAGCGCGAGCACGCGCGCATGCCGTGCGCGAGGAGCGAAGCCGCGACGCCGCGTCCGCGCGCCTCAGGCGCGAGTCCGAGGTAGACGAGTTCCGCGTTCGACCCGTCGGGTGCGACGTTGAGGAGGCACACGCCGCGCATCGCGCCGTTCTCGCGCGCGGCGAGCCAGTGGCGCGTGCGTGCGCCGACGCCGAAGTGGCCGTCGAGGACGTCCTGCGTTCCGCGCATTCCCGCGAGGCCGGGGCAGTCGAGCGTGTCCACGTAGCTGCGCTCGAGGACTTCGCAGATCTCCACGCGGATCGGCACCGGCAGCGCTCGGGGGTCGCCTCCGCCGAGGATCTCGGCCGGTGCGACCGGCTCGATCGACCAGCCGGCCGGGGGCGGGGGAGCCTCGAGCACACCCGCCCTCGGGAGGTTGCGCTCGAGATAGTCGAGGGTGGCGATCCGGCGGAGCCCGCCCGCCTCGAACGCCTGCACCTCGAGGGTCCGCGACGGATCGACGAGTGCCTGCGCGATGTCGGCGAACGCGGCGGACCCGAGCGCGGCCGCCTCGACGAGCGCGCCGATCCGGTCGCACTCCTGACGGTCGCGGGGATGCGACGCGAGGAGCATCGCGGCCCGTCCCGGGCTCGCGACCGACAGCACCGCGGATCGATAGCGGTCGCGCTCGTCGGCGAGACACCAGATGTGGTCGAGCGCGACTCCGGCGGTGGCGGCCTGACGTACGAACCGTGCGGCGGCGGAGGGACCCGCTCCGAGGAGCGCCGACATCGCCTCCTCGAGGCGCCCCGGTGCGGCGACGACGATCTGGAAGGACTCGGGCGGGGAAGGCATCGGAAAGGGAGCCTACCGCGGGGCCGGGGTCGCGCGCAGAGGGCGTTCCGCTACAATCGCGATCCCCGGTGGCGGATCGATTTCCCGACACCGACCCGCGAGACTCCTCATGCTTTCGACCCTGACTTCGACGTTCATCCTGACCGGCGCGCTCGCCCCCGCCGTCTCGCTCGCGCTCCTCGTCGCCCCCGCGGGGCCAGCGCCTGCGACGGCTCTCGTCGCCGCGGCGTCGTCCGCCGTCGCGCCGACGCGCGAACTCGACTTCACGCCGAGCGAACTGCGCCTCTGGCGCGATCCCGAAACCGGCAGGCACTACTGGTACATGACGTACGACGTCGTGAACAACACCGGTCAGGACCAGCGGTTCGCTCCGCGGATCGAACTGGTCGTCGACGACGGCCGCGTCATGCGTCAGGGCGAGGGCGTCTCGAGCGGCGTGACCAAGGCGCTGAAGGAGTTCCTCGGCAACGAACTGCTCGAGGACCAGTTCGAGATCCTCGGCATGGTGCTTCAGGGGAAGCCGCACGCGAAGTCGGGCCTCGTGGTGTTCGCCGCGGAAGACCTCGAGCCGACCGAACTGACGGTCATGGTGCAGGGACTCTCGCGTGAGACCGAGAAGAAGCCCAATCCGAAGACGGGCGAGATGGTCACCCTCCGGAAGACGGCCCGGCTCGATTATCTGGTCGCTGGTGATCCGATCCCTTCCGGAACGGTCACCTTCCCGCTCGTCTCGCGCGAGTGGATCTTCCGCTGAGACAATCGCCGGGAGCGGCTTGGAGCGGTGGACTTTCCCCGCGGTCTCCGGTATCTTCGACGACCCGGTCCGATCCGGGAGCATCCGATTCATCTGACCCAAGCGCGGTGCGCCGCGTTCCGGTCCCATCAGGAGTGATCTGTCGTGGCACACAAGAAGGGCCAAGGCTCGACCAAGAACGGTCGCGATTCGAATCCGCAGTTCCGCGGCATCAAGCTCTACGGCGGCCAGGTCGCCAAGGCCGGCGCGATCATCGTGCGCCAGTGCGGCACGCGGTGGAAGGCCGGCTACCTCGCCCACATGGGCAAGGACAACACGATCATGGCCGAAGCCGACGGCACCGTCGTCTTCAAGGGTTCGTACGTGCACATCGTGCCGTCCGATCCGGCCACGCCGAAGTACGCGTTCGTCTGAGTCTCGGTCCGCGGAGGCTCGAACTCCGCCTGGTGCCGGTCTCGAACGAAGGCGCGACTCATGCAGCGTTCCAGCGCCCCGGTGCAAGCCGGGGCGTTGTGCTTCACCGGGGCGCGCCGATGCGGCGCACGCGAGGATCCGCGGGAGCGCTTGCGGCGGGTGACGGGACTTTCGGCGCGGGATGAGGCGTTGCGGAGACGAGGCTGTCGATGCACAAGGCTGTCGATGCACAAGGCTGTCGATGCACAAGGGTCTCGTTGAACAGCGGTGATGAAGTGCCGACTGAAAGAGCGAAGTTGAAGAGGACGTCCGATCATGCTTGTCGATGAGGCGATCATTCATGTCCGGAGCGGCAAGGGCGGCAACGGCGTCGTCCACTTCCGCCGCGAGAAGTCGATCATGAAGGGCGGTCCCGACGGCGGCGATGGCGGCCGCGGCGGGCACGTGATCCTCGTGGGCGACTCGCACCTCGACACGCTCGTCGAGTTCCAGCACCGGCCGCATCACTTCGCGAAGAGCGGCGAGAACGGCGCGAAGAAGAAGTGCCACGGCGCCGACGCGCCCGATCTCCTCGTGCGCGTGCCGCTCGGATCGATCGTGCATGACGCCGAGACCGGCGACTTCATCGCAGACATCGTCGAGGATGGGCAGCAGGTCATGGTCGCCGAGGGCGGCAGGGGCGGCTGGGGCAACGACCGCTTCAAGACGGCGACGCACCAGACGCCGACCGAATCCACGCCGGGAGGCGAGCCCGTCGAGCGCAGCCTGCGCATCGAGCTGAAGCTGATCGCGGACATCGGCTTCGTCGGCCTGC
This sequence comes from Phycisphaerales bacterium, assembly GCA_044346895.1. Classification (GTDB taxonomy): domain Bacteria; phylum Planctomycetota; class Phycisphaerae; order Phycisphaerales; family SM1A02; genus QWPT01. The sequence continues at coordinate 13,697 of JBIIYI010000005.1, read as the reverse complement.
CGAACGCAGGCAAGTCGACGCTGCTCGGTTCGTCGAGCCGCGCCAACGCGAAGGTGGGCGACTATCCGTTCACCACGCGGCGCCCGCAACTCGGCATCGCCGAACTCCCCGGCGACCGCCGCATCGTGCTCGCCGACATCCCGGGACTCATCGAGGGTGCGAGCGAGGGCGCCGGGCTCGGGCACGACTTCCTGCGTCACATCGAGCGGACGAAGGCGATCGTGCATCTCGTCGACATCGCGCCGCTCGATGGATCGAAGCCGGCGGACAACTACCGCACGATCCGCGGCGAACTGCACGCGTTCTCGCCGACGCTCGCGGAGAAGCCCGAACTCGTGGTCTTCTCGAAGATCGACCTCGTTCCCGAGGAGGAGCGCGCGAAGCGCGTCCGTCGTCTCGCGACCGAGATCGGTCTCGGAAAGGGCGAGGAGCCCGTGGTCATCTCCGCCGCGACGGGCGAGGGAATCCGCGAACTGCTCGAGCGCGCCTACGCGCTCGTGAAGGGCGAGCGCCTGCCCACCGAGTGGCGGCGCTGAGGCGTCGATGGGCGTCGGCCGCCGTCACCGGCGTCGGCGGCGTCGGCGGTGTCGGCGGTGTCGCCGTCGCCAAACCGGACGCGCGCCCCGGGTTCGCCCGGCATCCCGCGGGACCTCACTTGCAGAGCAGCCGGAACGCCGCGAAGAAGTCGGCGAACTCGGCGCGGTAGCGATCGGCGATCGTGAGTTCCGCGATTTCCGCCACCAGCGAATCCTGCGCATCGAGGATCTCGGCACGTCCGCCACCTGCCTCGGCGATTTCGGGGAACCAGGTGTAGCTGCGCTCCTTCTGGGCGACCGGAGGCGGAGCCTTCGGCGGCGCGATCGGCGCGTCGACCGGCCGTCGCCGTCCCTTCGTCTGCGACTTGCCTTCGGACTTGCCTTCAGCCTCATCGCGTTCGGCATCACGGGCCGGCGCGTCATCGGTCGGCGGACGCGCGGCGGGTGGAGTCTCCGTCGCATCTTCCCCCGTCGCATCTTCCCCCGGCGCATCTTCCCCCGGCGCATCTTCCGCCGTTGCATGTTCCGCAGCCTCTTCCGAATCCTCTCCCTTGAGATTCTTCTCGCTCTCGCGTGCGACGATCCCGTAGAAGCGCACGCCTGCCGCGAGTCCACGCTTCGCAAGGTCGATGCAGAGCGTGCCCTCGCCGGGATGCGGGGGTGCATCGCCCACGAGGACGCATGCGCGGATCGGTGGAGACGCGGGCTTCGGCGGATCCTTGATCCAGGTGAACCTCGTCAGCGCCAGCTTCATCGCGGCATGCACGCTCTCCGGAGCGTCGCCGCCGCCGCCCGCGGAGAGGCTCCACAGGCGCGTTCGCGCCTCGTCGAGGCTCGCGGTGAAGTCCCACGCCTTCGTCTCCCACTCGTCGGTCCGATCGCGGTACCCGACGATCCCGACACGCACGCCCTTCGTGACGCTTCCGAGGAACTCCATGAGGTCGTCGATCGAGCCCTGCGCGTCCGCGATCTCGCGCCACATGCTCGACGTACAGTCGAGGAGGATCGCGAGATCCATCGATCGTTCCGCGATCGCGCCGAGATACCGCTCGAAGGCGAGGAACTGCGCATCGTCGAGCAGCGCGATGCGATTCCGCTCGACGAGCCGCTCTCCGGCGGGCGCCGATGGAACGAGCGCGCACGGCCGGTAGCCGGGCTTCGACTTTCCCTTCCGGTACCACTCGCGCCAGCGGTAGTCGCGCCCCGAATCGGGACCCGCGGTGATCTCCGAGAGCCTGCGCGAGAGGGCGCCGGCCTCGGCGCGCGACATCCGCAGCACGACCCGGCCGAGGAGTTCGTCGAGCCGCTTCCGCAACTGGGGATCTTCGGGTGCGTCGGCCGCGGCAAGCGTCTCGAGCGCGACGATCGCCTCGAGCGGCCGGGACGAACGCTCCGCGGCCGCGATCACGGCGTCGCGGCGCTGCGCGGGGATCGGGTACCTCGCGCGCACGATGGCGCGCATCACGCGCGGATCGGACTCTGCCGCGAGCGTCTCGGGCGGAATCGCTGCGCCCCGGCGCGCGAGGCATGCGACGGCGTACGCCCGAACCCGCCAGGAGGGATCGAGCAGGAACGCGCGCAGCCGGCCGGCGCTCGCGTCGCAGTCGTACCGCTCGAGGCGCATGACGGCGAGCGCGCGCGAGGTCCAGTTCGCGCTCATGGCGAGGCGGTTGAGCGCTTCCGCGACCTCGACGGTGGAGTGGACGAGTTCGAGCGGGGGCGCGGCCGGCGCCTCGATCTGCGCCGCGTCCTGCGGCTGCGGAACGTTGATGCGGTCGGGAGCCTCCGCGAGCGTCCGAACGGGAGCGAAAGGTTGCGGACACGCCATCCCACGCTGCGGCGTCGGGATTCCGGCGACGAGCAGCATCATTGCGAGTCCCATCAGCGCCCCTCGGCTGAGGCGTCGCGCGCGGGCCGTGCGAGGCGCACGCGCGTCGGCCATGATCTGGGGTGCTTCGCGACGCGCGCGCATGAAGCCGAGTGTACGCTCGGGCCTCGCTCCACGGAACCGCTGCGGAACGACCGCCGATCCGACACGGAACCGCCACGGTCGGAGCGCACGAGAGGATCCCGCATGCTCGACCCCGCCACGCTTCGAAACGTCTTCCACCGGGCAGAGAACTACGAGCGTTACCTCGCGAGCGACCCAGCGCGGGCGGAGGGCTGGCGCGCCGTGCACGCGCGCACCGCGCTCGGCGATGAGGACCGTGCTCGGCTCGCGGGGTTCACGCGCGAGATGAAGGTGCTCGTCGTCAGCGGCATCTGGTGCGGCGACTGCGTGCAGCAGGGGCCGCTCCTCGCGCGGATCGCCGAGGCGAATCCGAGGATCGACCTGCGCTGGGTCGATCGCGACGCCGAGGCTGAGTTCTCGTCGCGGCTCCGGATCTGCGGAGGAGGACGCGTGCCGGTCGTCGTGTTCGCCGCCGAGGATTTCGAAGCGTGCGCGATCCTCGGCGACCGCACGCTCGCGCGCTATCGCGGCCTCGCGCGGAGGCAGCTCGGCGCCTCGTGCGAACTTCCGTGGGCGGAGATCCCGACCGACGAGTCGGCGGCGGTGCTCTCCGAATGGCTCGACGAGTTCGAGCGCGTGCAGTGGATGCTGCGCCTCTCGCCGCGCCTCCGGCAGAAGCATGGCGATTGAGCACGACGCGCGCCGCGCCCGCGCGGATCCATCCTCGCGCGGATCTATACTCGCGCGGCTACATCAAGGCAAGGAGCATCGCGAGGTCGCGCCCTCCGGTCGTGCCGTCTCCGTCGAGGTCGGTCACGCCCGGGTCTCCCCAGCCCTTCAGCAGGATGCCGAGATCGTCGCCATCCACGACGCCGTCGTCGTTGAAGTCGGCGTCGGTCTCGGATGCGTCGTCGGTACCGTCGCCGTCGTCATCGGGATCGATGCAGTCCGCGAGTCCATCTCGATCGAGGTCCGCGTCGTCCAGGCCATCGCCATCGCAGTCCCGCTTGCCAAGCGCGGTGATGCGGATCTCGTTCGCGGCGAAATCCGCGGTGGCGGAAGCCGCGGCGAACTGAGCCAGCGAGCCGAAGCCGAGCGTGGCGTTGCCAACTTCCCCGACGAAGGCGAAGGGAGCCCATTGGTCTCCGCCGACGCGGCGGTAGAGGTAGGTGCCGGGCTCGCCGGCGGCTGAAACGACGTCGCCGAAGTGCGAGAGTGCGAAGTACTGCGAGCGCGCCGCGAATCCGTCGTTCGAGGTGAGCAGCGGCTGTGGCAACTCGGCGAGCGGCTCGCCCGCCGCACCGTCGGCGTCGATCTCGACGAGCGAGAGTCGCGCAATCGGCAGCGCAAATTCGAATCGGACGGGAGTGGTGAGGAGTCGGTTCCGTATGCGCATCCCGTCGAACTGCGTGATGCTGGCGTTCACGGGGGGTTGCGCAATGGCGTCGACCATCCACATCGCCTCGGTGCCGGAACCAACGAGCCGATAGAACACCCTTCCCTCCGTGAGAGAAGGGAACTCGCCGAACTTCGTTCCGATGGTGAGTTCGCCGCCTTCCGCGCGCATGCTGCTTCCGAAAGAGAGTCCGAAGGATCCCGCGGGCGGCAGAATGGTCTGGTGGAGCGTCCACTTCGCGGCGTCCGGCGACCGGCGGTAGACGAAGACCTTGCTGCTCTCGGTGACGAAGATGTCGGTGCCGATGTGCGGCGTGGAGATCGCCGCGATCCTCTTTCCAAAGGCGAGCGACGACGTTGGATCGCCCTCGGGCGAAATCCGATCGAACACCGAGAAGGAAGCTTCTCCGGGGGCGCGACGCCACACGACGACCGGCATGGCGACTGGATTCTGGATTTGAAGTGGGTCCGAACCCGCCATCAGGAACTCCTCGCCGGATGGGCCGATGCATGCGGCGACCGACGCGCCGAGCAACGCACGGATGGGACTCTGCGCGTCGGTGAGGAGGCTCGTCTTCGACCAGGGGGCGCCGCTCTTCCCACCATGCTCCTCGACGATGGCGATGCCACCCTGCTGATCGACCTCTCGTTCGGAGAGCGGCGCTCCCACGGCGACCACTCCCGGAAGCACGGCGATCGCGGTCTGATCGCCGATCGACGGAATGTTCGCGCCGTCGAAGTCCGTCCGCGGCCATCGAACGACGTGCGTATCTCCCATCGCGTCGTCCCAGCAGTCGTCCGCGGAATCGCCATCCGAATCACCCTCACCTCCCGCACATCCGCAGTACCCGGGGCGCGTCAGGTTCGGGTTGTCCGGGCACAGGTCGTCGCCCGTCGGGGAGATGGCGAAATCGGAGATCGCGGAGCGGATCGTCGTTTCCCCCGGCCGCATCCACTGGATTTCCGCGAGGAAGAGTGCGGTGGATCCGAAATCCGAACCTCCGAGCGTGGTCACGAATCGACCGCAGAGGATGCGCTGCGCCGCGCCCGCCGTGACGACGCCCGTCGGGTAGTGGCCCGCAGAGACGCCCGGTGTCGCGAAGGGTGGCTGCGCGACTGCGAAGCCAAGGTCCACCGGCCACGCGCCGTTCGGCCCGATCGGCATCGCGCTCTGGCCGGGACCGCTGCCTGCGGCGAGGAACGAATCGATCTGCGCGGATGCTGGTGCCTGGTTTGGCGACCACGAGCCAAGTTCGGTCGAGTAGGTGAGTTTCGACTCGAAGTCGCGATGGACGAACTGCACCGATCCCTCGAGGAGCGAGATCGATTGGATGCCGGTGAAGCGATCGGCGGAACTGGTGAACCGGGCGAAGAGATTCGATACGACGACTGGCGTGCCGCCGGCCGACACGTGCGAGAACTCGACCTCGAAGCGGATGAAGTCCGCGTGGGCGCATTTGATGCCGGCGAGGAGGCCGACTCCGAGGACGATTCCGCGGACGACTCCGAGGACGACGCGCGAGACGGGAGTGGACTTCTGCATCGTGTTCCTTCGAACGGGATGTCGCCGATCCGAGCGATCGCCGCGACGATCGCGGGATCGACCTCGGAGCGGGCAGGCTCGGGCGCCGACGTTCGCCGGGCTCCGGCGAAGGTACGCAGGTTCGCCGCGACTGTGAAGGTCAAAGTGGAGATTTCGGCGGATCGGCTCGTCGTCGGTCGTGGTCATGGTCGTCGGGCGTGGCCGGCGATCGTGGCCGGCGATCGTGGCCGGCGATCGTGGCCGGCGATCGTGGCCGGCGATCGTGGTCGTCGGGCGCGGGGCGCGACCAGCCCATGTCCGGGTGGTGCGCGCCCCGCGTGCCGCTTCGGTTCTCTTCCCCGATGGGGCTACGGGAGTCGACCGATTCGCCCGTCAGGACGCGAGGAGTTGCCGAGCCGTCCGTACTCCGGCGATGCGGAAGGCGAGCGAGAGCGCGCGTTCCGAATCCCCGTCGTCCGCGGCCGCACGAAGTTCCGCAAGGACGTGCGCGGCATCGTTCCCCACTCGCGCCAGGATCGCCGCCTCGACGGCGCTGCAACGCGGGTCGTCGCTCGGCACGTCGAGGAGACAGAGGGCGAGGAACACCGCCGTCGCTCGGTTGAGCGACCACTGCCCGGGCGAAGTCCACTCGTGGTCGCGGACCGACGCCAGAAGTCCGCCGCTCGAGGTGCGGAAGATCCGCAGTTCATCGTCGAGGTCGTGGTTGCGTGAAGCGGGTGAGCGTGAAGCACGCGGGGCGAACTCGTGGCAGACCAAATCGCATCTCTCCTCCATCGCGCAGCAGTACACCTCGTGGTCCGCGACTTCGTCGACGGGCTGCACGACCTCGACGGGCTCACCCTCCTCCTGGCTTGCCTCGTCGACGGCGACGAAGCTGGTGAGTCGCGTCTGGATCTGGTGCGAGATCCCGAGCGATGCGATCTCGTCGTCGATGAGCGCCGCGTCCTTCGGATGCGAGATCCTGCGGTCCTCGAGCGTCTGGACCCGATCGCGCGCCCAGAGCGCACCGAGCGCGATGGGGCTTGGCGAAACCGCGCAGGATCCGCGGAACCGTCCGTCGCCGCTCTCGATCTCGACCTGCTCGCGATGTCCGTCGAGGAAGAGAATCGCGGAGCGTCCGGCGAAGAGGTCGCCGCCCGTGGGGCGTCGCGCGCCGCGCTCGCCGAGACCGAAGGCCATCGGGCCGGCGAGCGTCGCGTCGAATCGCCGGATCTCCGCCTCGATGTCGTCCGAATCCTCGAGGTGGAGGTGCGTGCCGCCGCAGAGCCGCGCGAGCCGCGAGAGGAGCGATGCGGATGGCGCGACGCCGATCCCGATGGCGAAGAGCCGCGTCGCCGGATCGAGTCGCCGGGAGAGTGCGAGGAGTTCCTCGTCGTTGGCGACGTCGCCATCGGTGAGGAACAGCACCGTGCGGACGCGCCCGGGAGCGACGCGGGCCCGGCAGGCGATCTCGAGCGCAGGGAGGGCCTCGGTGCCGCCCTCGGCCTGGATCCGGTCGAGGAACTGCATGGCGCGGGAGATGTTCTCGCCGCTCGCGGGCATGGGAAGGCTGCTGAAGTGGGAGAGCCGGTTGTCGAAGGCGATGATCTCGAAGGAATCCTTCGGCGTCAGTGTGTGGAGCGCCGCGACCAGCGCGCGCTTCGCGGCCTCGAGCCGCGCGCCATCCATCGAGCCGGAGCGATCGAGCACGAAGACCGCGTCGCGGGGAGTCTCGAGCTCGGGGCGCCGCGATGCCGGCGGATCGACGACGACGAGCGTGCGCGTGCCGTCCGAATAGGCGCGTACGGCGGGCTGCTCGCGGCGCGTCCACGACCGGAGCACGATGTCGCGGCTGCAGCTGACGCCGCACGTCGGGCGCAGCACGATGGTCGATGCGCCCGGATTCGTGCGCGCGAACGGGATGCTCGCGGAGATGTCGGTCGAGTCACCCGGGAGCTCGATCTCGAGGTCGAGCTCGGTGCTTCCGTCGAGCCGGACCGGCGGCGTGAGGCGCGAGGCGTCCGGGGCGCGATCGGTGTCGCCGGAAACCCCGTGACCTTCATGCGACCGCTCGACGCCCGGCACGTACTTCTCCGAGATGGTGGTGGGGAAGCGGTACTCGAAGCGGCCGTCGTCGACGCGGAGCCGCTCGACGATCGTCAACTTCACCACCACCGACTTCCCCCGCGGGACGTTCGCGAGCGAGATCGTGTGGAGGTCGTCGCGCTCGGACTCGATGATGGCGGCGGTCTTTCCGCGCGCTTTCGCCGATTCGAAGTCCGCGCGCGCCTCCGTGCGGGGCTTGCAGCGGCCGCGCACGCAGCGTTCGCCCGCGCGCAGTTCGAACGCCGTCACGGCGCCGTCGGCTGGGAGCGGGATCGTGTGGACCACGTCGAGCGGACTGCGGTAGGGATTCTCGTAGTGCTCCTCGAGTTCGGTGACGGCGCAGTCGCCGACGAGTTTCGCGCGGACGACGACGCGAACGAGCGGGAACGGCTTCGGTTCGCGTCGGCGACCGGTGAAGCCGAGGAGTTCACCGAGGCGACGCGGCCTGTTGGTCGACGCGGTCTCGATGTGAAGGTGGCCGATCGTGCCGCTGCCGGTGCTCTGGGCCGTTTGGGAGGGAATCGATGAGGCAGGTGGAAGTGGCGGGTTCATGCATCTTCTCCGGAGGGTGATGTGCGTGATGGCGCGGCGGGGTTGACGGTGGATGGCTGGGTGGTGGAAGGCTGGGTGGTGGGCGGATGCGCGAGGGCGACGCGAGCGAGCGAGGCGATCAGTGCGTCGCCATCCGCGATGAGCGTGGGATCGAACGTCACGTGGACTCCCGGCCTGATCTCGTACGAGACGAGCCGTCGGGGAGCCGGGGTCGATCGGGCCCGCTCGGGCGTGCTCCGATCGACGGCGCGGCTGCGGGGAAGGGGCGTGGACGCGCCCTGCGTTCCTCGCGTCGCGGTGGACAGCAACTCGGTGAGGAGGGCGAGCAGTTCATCGCTCGAACGCCCCGGCAACTCCGACTGGATCTGCGCGAGCGAGTAGCCCTCGGACTGGAGCTGCTTTGCCGCGATGGTGCGGATCAGGTGCTGGCGGTCGTAGCAGGCCCGCCGCCCGGAGTACTGCGATGGCTTCGGGATGATCGCGAGCGACTGGTAGAAGCGGATGGTCCGGCCGTCGAGCCGCTCGGCGGTGCGCTTGTCGTCGATGGCGAGATCCGCGCTCTCGAGCGCGCGGTTCGCAAGATCGGCGAGCGTTTCGAGCGAGACGCCGTCCGCCGGGATCGATTCGAGGAGTTCCGGAAGGGTGACCGACATGCAGAAACTGTAACAGTAACAGTACTTGCTGTCAAGTTGATCGTGTACGGACAGCGCCCGATTCCGGAGGTCATCCGGATCAATCTCGAAAGTGTGCCGATCATGTCGGCATCTTGCGCGATCAGGTCTGCTTTGAACTGTCGTGCGCCGAGGCGACGAGGCGGCGGAGGAGATCGAACGCAGCCAGCGGCGTGAGGTTGTTGAGATCGACCTTGCGGAGTTCGTCGACCGCAGGGTGCGCGGCGAAGCCTCCGAAGAGCGACAGCTGCTGCTCGAGTGGCGGCGCGGAAGGTGGCTCGGCGATGCGCGCGAGCCGCGTGGCGTACTCGGTGGTCTTCCCGCTCGACCGCCCCGACCCGCCTTCGACGCCGCCTTCGACGCCGCCTTCGACGCCGCCTTCGACGCCGCCTTCTACGACGTCGTCGACGTCGGACCCGCCTTCACCAGCGCCCGTCAGCGCCTGCGCGACCTCGACCTTCCCAAGAAGTTCGAGCACTTCCTTCGCCCGCGCGATCGTGGTCGGCGGCAGGCCGGCGAGGCGAGCGACATGGATGCCGTAGCTTCGGTCGGTGCGTCCAGGCACGATCCGGTGGAGGAAGACGACCTCGTCGTTCCACTCGCGCACCGAGACGTGGAGATTCGTCACCTCGGGGAGCGACTCCGCAAGCTGCGTGAGCTCGTGGTAGTGCGTCGCGAAGAGCGTGCACGAGCGGCGCGAGGCGAGCGTCTCGGCGATCGCCCACGCAAGGGAGAGGCCGTCGAGCGTGCTCGTGCCGCGACCGATCTCGTCGAGGACGACGAGGCTCCGCTCGGTCGCATGATGGAGGATGTTCGCGGTCTCCGTCATCTCGACCATGAAGGTCGACTGGCCGGAATGGATCTCGTCGGCGCTGCCGATGCGCGTGAGGATCGCGTCGAGGACGCCGATCTCGGCCTTCGCCGCGGGAACGAACGAGCCGACGTGCGCGAGGAGCGCGATGAGCGCGACCTGCCTGATGTAGGTGCTCTTGCCGGCCATGTTCGGGCCGGTGATGAGCGCGAGCGTGGGGGCGGCGCCGCCGAGGTCGGTGTCGTTCGGGACGAAGCTCGACGCGAGCGTGCGGTCGAGCACCGGATGGCGGCCGCCCGTGATCGAGATCCGCGCGCACCCGAGGATCGTCGGCCGCGTCCAACCCTGCCGCCTGGCGACGGCGGCGAGGCAGGAGAGCGCGTCGAGTTCGCCCGCGCGCTCGCCGAACGCCACGATTCCCGCGAGTTCCGCGGCGACGGCGGCGAGGAGCGACGACCAAAGTTCCTTCTCGCGCTCGACCGCGCGCGCGTCGGCGCGCAGGACCTTCTCCTCGAACTCCTTCAGTTCGGGCGTGATGTAGCGCTCGGCGTTGCGCAGCGTCTGCTTGCGCGTGAACATGTCGGGCGCCTTGGCGCTGTTCGCGGCGGAAAGCTCGATGTAGTAGCCGAACACCGAGTTGTAGCCGACCTTGAGCGAGCCGATGCCCGTCGACTGGACGAGTTCCTCCTGGTACTTCGCAAGCCACGCGCTCGAATCGCGCTGGAGGAGGCGCGTCTCATCGAGCTCGAGGTCGTGGCCGTCGGCGAAGACTCCGCCATCGCGGAGATGGGTGGGGGCGTCGGGCCGGATCGCGCGCGCGAGGAGTTCGGCGAGCGGCGTGAGGGCGGGCGCGATCCGCGCGAGTTCGGCGCAGTCGTCGGCGAAGGCGGGATGCGCGGCGAGCGTGTCTCGGATCGCGGGCAGCGCCCCGAGCGAGCGCGCGAGCGCGAGGAAGTCGCGCGGGGTCGCGCGTCCGAGCGCCGCGCGTCCGGCGATGCGGGCGACGTCCTGCAGCGCGCCGAGTTCGGCGACGAGGGCGTCGGCGAGCCGTTCGTCGGCCGCAAGCGCGGACACGCGGTCGAGCCGCGCGTCGATCGCCGGCTTCGAGGCGAGCGGATAGCAGAGCCAGTCGCGCACGAGGCGGCGCCCCATCGGCGTGCGCGCCTCATCGAAGATCGAAAGGAGGCTTCCCTCCGTGGCGCCCGTCCGAAGCGTGCGTTCGATCTCGAGCGCGCGCAGCGTGGTGGCGTCGACCGAGAGGAACGTGCCGCGCGCGACGCGCCTCGGCGGCGCGAGGTGCGGGATGCGGCCATCCGCGCGGTCGGTTGCCTGCGTCTCGAGCGCGTAGCGGAGGATCGCACCCGCCGCGCGCAGCGCGGGATCGGCCTTCGCGAAGCCGAATCCCTCGAGCGACTTCACCTTGAACTGCGCGACGAGCGCGTCGAAGGCGTCCTCGGCGCGGAAGTACCAGCCCGGCCGCGCGGTGAGCGCGAGGCCGCGCGCCGCAAGCCGCGCGAACTCGGGATGCACCGAGCCGTCGCGCTCCTCGGCGTGGACGAGTTCGCTTGGCGAAAGGCGTGCGATTTCGTCCGCGAGGAGCGCGATCGGCGTCGAGATGACGGTGAAGGCGCCGGTCGAAACCTCGATCGCGGCGAGCGACGCCTCGGTGCCGTCGATCGAGACCGCGACGACGCGATTGGCCGAACCGGCGTCGAGCAGCGTGTCGTCGACGAGCGTGCCCGGCGTGAGGACGCGCGTCACCGCCCGCTCGACGATGCCCTTCGCCTCCTTCGGATCCTGCGTCTGCTCGCAGACGGCGACGCGATGGCCCATCGCGACGAGCCGTCGGATGTAGCCCTCGGCGGCGTGGAAGGGGACGCCCGCCATCGGCAGCCCCTTCGTCCGCTCGGTGAGCGTGATCGCGAGCAGCTTGTGCGCAAGCACCGCGTCTCGGTCGAACATCTCGTAGAAGTCACCCATCCGGAAGAAGAGGATGCAGTCGGGGTGCGCCTGCTTGAACCGCGCGTACTGCCGCATCGCGGGGGTGGCGAAGTGCGGGTTGCGGGCGGGGTCGACCCACGAGACGTCGCGGCCCCCGACGGGGGAGGGCGGCGCGGACGGGGCGGTCGGGGTGTTCTCGCTCACGAACCGAGAAGGTACGGGATCGCGCGCGAAATGCGCATGTCCCTCGGTTCTCGAGCCGCTCGAAGGCGCGTCGCCCATCGGCCGGTCCCGGCGAGAGACCGCAGGGTCCGGAGGGGTTTGCATGCGGGAGGGTGATTGCTATACTCTCCGTCCTCCCATGGGGTGGTAGCTCAATTGGGAGAGCGCCTCGGTCGCATCGAGGAGGTTGTGAGTTCGATCCTCATCCACTCCACTTCGGCGGTCCGGTGAAGTCGAAACGCGTTGAAAGCGTTCGACGGATCCGGACTCAAGGACACCAACGCAGACGGCCCGCGAGATTCGCGGGCCGTCTGCGTTTGGGGCCGTCTGCGTTTGGGGCCGTCTGCGTTTGGGGCCGTCTGCGTTTGGGGCCGTCTGCGTCGCACGCCGACCGCCCACACCACCGACCCCGCCCGACACCCGAGGTTCGCGCAGCGCGGGGCTGGCGCCGATCCGTCCCGGACGCACGGAAGCGTGCCGTTCCCTATCCTCACCGCCCCCATGGATCCGACGACCTTCCTCGCCGATTCCCCGAACTTCGCGCTTTCCGAGTTCGCGACACCCGTGATCGCGGCTTCCGCGATCGCGCCTTCGACGCAGCTCATCCTCTACTGCGCGGCGGTCGGCCTGGCGTCGCTTGCCGGCGGAGCCGTCGCGGCGTCGATCAAGCTCGGTCACCGGAGGCTGCAGATCGCGCTGAGCTTCGTCGCCGGGACGATGCTCGCCGTCGGCCTCCTCCATCTCCTCCCGCACGCGGTCATCCTCGCGATCGAGTCGGGTGCGAGCGGTCCGGAGGGGCTGACGCACGGCGCGCTCCACGGATCGCTCGACGGCGTCGCGCTTGCGGCGGTGCTCGGGTTCGTCCTGATGTTCCTGCTCGAGCGGTTCTTCCACTTCCACCAGCATGAGACGCCGGAGGAAGCGGGACATCACGACTGCTGCGACGACGGTTGCAGCGGGCACGGAACCGGCCCCGCGAAGGGATCGAAGTCGCGCGGACACGCGCATGGCGGAAGGCACCACGGGCATGCGGTGAGCCAGATCGGATGGATGGGCGCCGCGGTCGGCCTGACCCTGCACAGCATCCTCGAGGGCGTCGCGCTTGCGGCGGCGATCCTGGCCGGCGCGTCCCACGGCGTGGGCGGCGCGCTCGCCGGACTCTCGACCTTCCTCGTGATCCTCCTGCACAAGCCCTTCGACGGCCTCACGGTCGCGATGCTCGTGCGCGCCTCCGGGCGGCCGGCGGCGTTCGCGCACGTCGTCAATCTCCTCTTCGCGCTGGTCGTCCCGATCGGCGCGGCCGCGCTCTGGTTCGGCGTCTCGCACGATTCGGCGTCGCTTCTCCCACTCGCACTCGCCTTCAGCGCGGGCACCTTCCTCTGCATCGCGACGAGTGATCTCCTGCCCGAACTCCAGTTCCATCGACACGATCGCGTCGCGCTCTCGGCGTCGCTTCTCCTCGGCATCGCGCTTGCGACGGGCATCGCGCGGCTCGAGTCGAGCGTGGCGCAGTCGCATGATCACGCGCACGATCATTCGCACGACCACGATCACGACCACGATCACGACCACGATCACGACCACGATCACGACCACGCGGATCCGGCGGCGCCCGCGGCGCCCGCCGACGCGCACGACCACTCCGATCCGAACCACAAGCACTGAGGGAAAGCCATGAAGATCAAGGCCGAAGTCGTGATCGCGGAACTCAACCGCCTGCGCGCGGACGTCGACAAGGACATGACCGATCCGGAGTACTTCGCGCTGCACCACGCGCTCTGCTTCATCTCGTACAAGATGGGCGACTTCCAGAAGTACCTCGACGAGGTCGTGAAGCCGGGCGAGCATCCCTGATCCGACGGACGTCGTGGCGCCGGTCGCGACTGGGCGATGGGGCGAATGGGCGACGGGGCGAATGGGCGATGGGGCGACTCGGCCGTGAGTCGAGCAGCGCCGATCGTCAGGTGGAGGCGAGGACGACGACGTCGTC
>JBIIYI010000120.1:0-7764 GCA_044346895.1 Phycisphaerales bacterium | reverse complement strand
GGGAGGAGCATCCGGCGAGCAGGGCGCGCCGCGCAAGCGCCGGCGTCGACGTCGTCGGCGCGGCGGCAACCGCGACGGCGGCGGTGGCGGCGATGCCGGCGGTGGGCCAGCGCCGACCGCGTGATGGGCTCCGCAGGCGTGCATGCGCGCTCGTGCGCACGTGCGCATGAGCACGACGGCAGATGGATCATCGACGCGGCATGCGGCCGCCGCGCCGATCAGGCGAGATCGACGAGCGCGGCGGTTCAAGCATGACTTCGACCAACACCGAATCCAAGGCCGAAATCAAGGCCGAGCCCAAGCAGGAAGAGACCAACGTCGTCGAGACGATGCAGTCGATCATCGTCGCGTTCAGCATCGCGATGGCGGGTCGTGCGTTCGTGACCGAGGGGTTCTTCATCCCGACCGGCTCGATGGCGCCGACCCTGATGGGCCAGCACGCGCGCCTCACGGGTCCGTACACCGGCTACGAGTATCCGGTCGATGCGCAGCTCTACGAGATGGTCCGCGCCCAGTTCGGATCGGACTGGCAGGCAAAACTGCGCGGCATGGAGAACCTCTTCGATCAGGAGCGCATGCTCATCGAGAGGGATCCGGCGTTCCGCGCGATGGGACCGGACCAGCGCAACCAGGAGCTCGCGAAGCGGGCGGGGATCCCGCTGCAGGCGGTGGCGCAGGCGCGCGAACTGGCCGCGCAGTGGCCGATCCTCGATCCGATGATCTCGACCACGCGCAAGGCGGCCGATGTGCCGGTGTCGAAGCTCATTCCCGAGTCGGCCTCGGGCGACCGCGTGCTCGTCCTCAAGTACCTCTACAACTTCATGGAGCCGCAGCGCTGGGACGTCGTGGTCTTCAAGAACCCGACGAATCCGACCGGCGACGACTCGAGCTACATCAAGCGGCTCGTCGGACTTCCGGAGGAACAGCTCCTCATCCTCGACGGCGACGTCTTCACCGCGCCGCTCGGCGCGCCGCGCTCCGAGTTCCGCGTCGCGCGCAAGCCCGAGCACGTCCAGCGCGCGGTTTGGCAGACCGTGTACGACTCCGACTTCGCGCCGCCCGATCCCGCCCGCGTCTCGACGGGCATGCGCACGATCTGGCAGGGGCCGCCGTGGGAGGCGACCGGCATCAGCCAGGGCGACAAGCGCAATGACCGAGCGTGGCGCGCGGACAGCCCGGCGCCCTCGACGCTCGTCTGGCGCGGCGACGAGCTGCCGATCAACGACTTCACGCTGTACAACCAGCCGCGCAGGGCGCGCGATCCCGGGTCGCAGTACAGCCGGCCGGTGTCGGTGGCCGACATCCGCGCATCGGCGGCGATCGAGGCCGACGACCCATCGAAGCTCGAGGTGCGGTACGAACTCGTCGCGCGCCAGCGTGCGATGCGGTTCACGCTCGCGGGCGGGAAGGCGACGATCGAGATCGCACGGGCCGCCGAGGACGACGCCCCTGCGGCGGGCGCGGTCGGCGAGGTCCCGGTCGGCGAGGTGCTGGGCAGCGCGTCGGCGGCGTTCGCCGTGCCGGCGACCGGCGCGCCGTACGACGTCGAGTTCTGGCACGTCGACGAGCGGCTCTCGGTCTGGATCAACGGCAGCGAGGTGGTCGGCCTCGACGCCGGGTTCGACTCGCTCGAGGATCGGCTCACGTCGAGCTTCTTCGGTCACACGATCGAGAGCTACACGGAGCGGCACGGCGACATCAGCGCGCCGCCGCCGCAGCTGAAGTGGTCGTTCGAGGGTTCGCCGCTCACGCTCCACCGCATGCGCGTCGACCGCGACCTCTACTACCGCGCGGGCGGGCATCAGGTGAACGGGCAGTTCGTCCAGAACGGAACCGTGATCTCGGGAACCGCGTTCGGCCTCGACTTCAACAAGCCGGCGCAGCTCGAGGCCGACCAGTTCATGATGTGCGGCGACAACAGCTGCGCCAGCAAGGACTCGCGCCTGTGGGGCCGACCGAGCCCGCTCGTCACCGAGACCTTCGGCGAGGACGCGCCGTTCATCGTGCCGCGCCCGCTGCTCCTCGGAAAGGCGTGGTGCGTGTACTTCCCCGCGCCCGTGCGGCCGCTCGAAGGCGTCACCGCCTTCGTGCCCGACTTCGGGCACCTGCGGTTCATCCGCTGAGGTCGGGCCGTCGCTGCGGAGCGAAGCTCGGCCGCTTCGCCTACCGCAGGTCCTTCGCCTGCGGCAGATCGCTGAGGTTCGCGATGCCGAAGACGCGGAGGAACTCGGGCGTCGTGCCGTAGAGCATCGGGCGACCGACCTCCTCGGCGCGGCCGACGATCTTCACGAGGCGCCGCTCCATCAGGCTCTTCAGCACCTCGCCGCACGCGACGCCGCGGATCGCCTCGAGCTGCGCGCGCAGCATCGGCTGGCGGTACGCGATGATCGCGAGCGTCTCGAGCGCGGCCTGCGACAGGCGCGTCTGCGCGCGCTGGCCCTTGAGCCGCGTGACGATCTGCCCGAAGGCCGCGATCGTCAGCATCTGGCGACCGCCGGAGACGCTCTCGATGCGGAACGCGCGGTTGGTCGCGGCGTACTGCTGGTTGAGCGTGTCGCATGCCTCGCGCACGAGGCGGATCGCCTCGCGGCGCCGGCCGGCGATCGCGGCGGAATCCTCGCTCGACGTCTCGGGCGCGTCGGCCGCGGAGTCCTTCGAACCGCGGGTCGCCGGGGGAACGAGGCCGAGCACTTCGGCGATGCGCGCATCCGAGATCGGGCGATCCGCCAGAAGGATCGCGGCCTCGACGCGGAGTTCGAACGGCATCGCCGCCGCCGGCAGTTCGGCGTCGGAGAGGTTGATCTCGAAGAGCTGCAGCTGGTCGTCGGTCGACGACTTGCGGCGCTTGCGCGGCGCGCGGGCCTCGCCTGCGGACGCCTCGGCGGAGCCGGACTCGGACGTCGAAGTCTCCTGCGCGGTTGCGATCGGGTCGATCGGACGCTCTTCGGTCTCGGCGTCGATCACCGTGCCGGGCGAAGCGTCGGCGTGGGCGGGAACTTCATCTTCCGTCATGACGGAAGAGTACCAAAGGGGCGGGATTTGTCGGCGCGATCGAAGGTCTGATCGGTGGTTCGATCTGCGGTTCGATCTGCGGTTCGATCTGCGGTTCGATCTGCGGTTCAGCGGCGCGAGGACGAGCGCGCGAGCGAGACCCGGGCGTACGCGAGGCGCTGACGGTGCTCGGCCCGGCTTCGCGCCTCGAGGCTGCCGCGCGCGGACGACGCGGCGTTCGCCGCCGCGAGTTCCTTCTCGGCGTCGGCCGCGTTGAGACCGGACGCGGAGGTGACGCCGTCCGCGAGGATGGTCAGCGTGCCACCGTTCATCTGCGCGAAGCCGCCATCGAGCAGGAAGACATCGGCTCCGCCCGAGCGCTCGATGCGCAGGCGACCCTCGCCGAGCCGCACGAGGAACGGCGCGGCTCCGGGGGCGACGCCCTTCTGGCCGTCCCACGCCGGGAACTCGACGTACGTCGCCTCGGTGTCGAGGACGCTCTCGGTGGGGGTGACGACGTTGCAGCGGAGTGAGGCCATGGGGCGGAGATGGTACGACGGCGGCGGAGGGTGCTCAAGTCGCGCGCGCGTGTGGAAGGTCCGAGAGCGCGGTTTCTCGGCGTGCGCCGCTGCTCGCAGACCTCGAGCCCGCCTTCGTGCGGCAACCCGGCGCGGCTCGCAGTCGGCCCCGCGCGGTCGGCATCCGTCGCAGCCTGCCAAAAAAGACGCCGCCCGAGCGAACGAGTCGTCGGGCGGCGGGCGGAAAGGGACACAGTGATTCGCGTTGCGACCAAAGGTTGCACCCCCGGGACCGGGTGGCGTCGATCGTGGATCGGCCACCGACTGGGTGCCGCGTCGCGCGTGTGTCCGTCGCGCGGAGCGAGTCTTGGACAGGACGTCGGTCGGAGCCTCAGCGGCGCCGGCGACGGGATGGAGCGAGACCGAAGCCGGCGAGGACCGCGATCGCGGCCGGAGCGGGCACGGGCGTTCCGACGCCGCTCAGCGCGGTGGTGAACGACGCGGTCGCACCAGCGCTGAGCCGGAAGTGGAACGTGAAGCCGATCGTGTCGCCGAAGGCCGGCGTCGCGAGCGGAGTGGGATTGCCGAAACTGCGCGAGCCGATGCTCGTGGCGCCCTGCGTGGTGCGCTGCGCGATGAACGGATTCTCGAAGAGATCCTCGACGGTGGCGCCGCCGGTCTGGGCCGTCCACAGCGCGGTGCCCGGGCCAGCCGTCGCAAGCAGGCCGACGCCGCTCGTGATGAGCGTGCCCGACACGCTTCCGGTGAAGCTTCCCATCATCGGCGCCGCCACTTCCGTCGGAAGGGACATCGTGATGAGGTACGTCACCTCGCCGGCGGTGAGGTTCGTGATCGAGAACGAGCCGTTCTGATACGCGCTCGCACCCGTCTGAACGCCGCCGGTGCTGGTCACCGTGCTTGAGGCGTTCATGTTGTAGAAGATGTTCCAATCACCGTTGTCGGTGAGTGTGCCGTTGTAGATCCCGGCACCACCCGACACCGAGTTGGGCGTCAGTTCATGGAACGCCGAAGCCGAGCCGGCGTTGATGGTGAGCGTCATGGGCAAGGCTGCGGCGAAGGCCGGTGCGGAGACCGCACAGACTGCCACAGCTGCGGCAAGCCGCGCGCTGCGAGCGATGGACAGCATCTCGAAACTCCCTCCCTGGTTCGAAACGCTCGGCTGAATGCCACGGTGCCTTCCTGCGGTGCCCCGATCGACGCCCGCCCGAGGGGCGAAGGTCAAACGGCGACAGCGCGGCAGGACCACGTGTTCGATTCAGTTGTTGCGTTTCTCCCTCTCACACGGCCCTGCAGGTTCCCGCCCGCAAGGCCATCCCTTTTGTGATCCTCTCGCGAGGATCCCCTTGCGCAAGGCCCCAAACGAGGCCTGCGTCGGGGGGAGACTACTCCCGTCCCGCATCGATGCAAGCGACTTTGGCAAAATCCTCGAATCCTGTCTTGAGAAGTGCGTCGGCGATGGGGCGTCCCGAGTCCGAATAAACAGCGTCCGATCCCTGAAACGCCTCCTGCACGGCCGCGACCGCGAGCCGAATCGACGCGAAGTCGCGTGCGAGGCGGATCGCCTCCTTCAACGGCTTCACGTGGCCCATCGACTTGCCGTACCACGCGATGTGCTGGCGCATGCGGATCGCCGCGCGGTGCTCGCCGTCGTACCGCGCGGTGAGATCGAGATGGCGGAGGACGACGCCGAGCTTCTCGAAGAGCGTCGGCTCGGGCGAAGCGACGCCCGTCGCGAGCAGCGCGTGCGCGCGGCGGAAGAGCCAAGGCGTGCGCAGCGCCGCGCGCGCGATCATCACGCCCGCGCAGCCGGTGGTGCGGATCAGTTCGCGCGCGTGCTCCGGCTGCGAGACGTCGCCGTTGCCGATGATGGGAATCGCGGGCACGGCCTCGACGACCTCGCCGATCGCGTTCCAGTCGGCGGTTCCCGAGAAGAACTGCACGGTGTAGCGGCCGTGGACGGTGACGGCGGCGATCCCGACATCGGCGAGCTGCCGCGCGAGGATCGGCGCGACCTTGTGCTCGGGATCCCAGCCGAGCCGCATCTTCGCGGTGACGGGCACGCGTCCGCCCGAATGCCGCTCGACCGTGTCGACGATGCGCTTCGCGAGCGCCGTCGTGTTGCCGCAGTCGCGTAGGAGCAGGCTGCCGCCGTTCTTCTTCGCGACCTTGTCGACGGGGCAGCCCATGTTGATGTCGACGACCTTCGCGCCGTGGTCGACCGCCCAGCATGCGGCTTCGGGAAGGGGATCGTCGGAGTTCCCGTACAGCTGCATGCCTGCGGGCTGGTCGAACTCGTCGGTGCGCGCGAGGTCGAGCGTGCGCGAGGTCTCGCGCAGGATCGCGTGGGAGTTCAGCAGGTCGGTGTACGCGCAGCCGACGCCGCCCTGCTCGCGGCAGACGATGCGGAACGCGATGTCGGTATGCCCCGCGATCGGCGCGAGGAGGAGGTTCGAGGAGAGTTGGACGGGCCCGATCCGGAGCACGCTCACAGCGTAGCCGCAGCGGCTTCGGGGACGAGCGCGGCGTTTCGGAGGAGGACGTCGTCGGGATAGAGCCGCACGACCTCGAAGCCGGGCAGGAGGTCGAGGAGCTGCGCGAGGTTCGGAGCGCCGGCGTAGATCTCGGTGTCGCTGTACTCGGCGTAGAGGAACCGCGTGCGCGCGAGCGTGGCCGGGCCGCCCGCGATCATGTCGCCTTCGGCGCCCTGCATGTCGGCCCAGATGAAGTCGATCTGTCCAGGCTCGTGTTTGGCGCTCCAGGTGTCGAGCGTGCGGACCTCGACCTTGATCGTGCGTGGAAATCGCACCCACGGCCAGCGTTCCCTGTGCCCGGTCGGCGCGCGCAGCGAGCCCGACTGGTCCCAGCCCTTCGGGTACTCGCGCGCGACGTCGTCGCCGGCGTCGGGAGGCAGGCCGGTGCTCGCGTGGAACTCGGCACGGCCGTTCGTCGCGCCGATCGCGATCTCATGCAGCGTGGCGCGGCGGTCGCGGACGTTGGCGCGGAAGGAGGCCGCCGCGCGGGGATCGGGCTCGAAGGCGTGGATGCGGGCGCCGGGGAAGTCGCGCAGGAAGAGCGCCGTGTGCATGCCGTGGCTTGCGCCGATCTCGAGGATGACGCGCGCATCCGCACCGACAAGGCGCTGGAGCAGCGCACCGCTGATCGGCACCTGCGAGACGGGCGGGATATCGCGGGGCATCGGGCGATCCTATCGGTCCGGTGGATATGCAGCCTTGATCGGCATGTTGCGGAGCCCCGATCTTGCGCGGTGATTTGCGATCAGCCGCGTCGTGGTTCGACCAGGTGTCACTTCGTCTCGAAGGTCGCGTCCTCGAAGCGGTAGAGCCCGATCAGGAAGCCGGCGGCGTCGAGGCACTCGGCGCGGAAGAGACCCTTGAAGGTCCCGAAGCGGGTGAGGTGGAGGCCGCGCATCGGGAGCGGATCGCGCATGGTGATGTCGATCGCGTCGAACGCCGTCGGCGGCACGCCGATGCAGCAGCCGTCCCAGCGGTTCAGGGTGAGCAGCAGGTTCTTCGCGACCGCGACGCGCACGGGCGTCGAGTAGTAGCCCGAGATGCGCACGTACGTGCCGTCGAGGATGCGCACCCAGGGCGGCGGCGTTCGCGCACCCTGCGCGGGATCGATGTACTCCGAGGCCGACGTGAGCAGTTCCCACGTGATCGCGTAGGGATCGGCGTCGCTTCCGTTCCCGGTGATCCGGTAGCGGCCGTCGAGTTCGAGCGTGCGCTCGTCGATGCGGCGGACGACGTCCGACGGCTTGCGATCGTCGGTCCGCAGGGTGCGCGGCGTGGGCGGGGGAATCACGACGGCGCCGCTCTCGCCGAGGAGATCGATCTCGGGTGGCGGGGGAGCGGCGGTGTCGTTGGACGCCCCCGACGCCCCCGACGCTTCCGGCGCTTCCGGCGTCGATGCGCGAGTGGAGGGCGCGGGCGCCGTCGATGGTTCGGAAGTCTCGGGCGGAGGCGCGGCCTGCGCGCGCACGGAGCTGTCGGAGGATGCGCTCGTCGCGTCGTCGTTCGGAGTGGAGACGCGGTCGACCGACGCCGCGTCCGATGGTGGCGTGGCGGCGGTGGGACGGCGGCTCTCGCCGGCGGTCCAGGCCACGAATGCGATCCCGATCACGAGGAGGACGAGCACGACCCCCCAGAACGCGCGCATCAGCGGCGTCCTCCGCGGAGGAGCGCGCGCGTCGCGTCGCAGAGGTTCTCCTCGACCG
>JBIIYI010000001.1:0-23899 GCA_044346895.1 Phycisphaerales bacterium | reverse complement strand
GGTGTCGATGAGGTCGTCGTTGTCGCAGTCGATGGGGCCGCCCGATCCGGAGACATCGCAGGTGTCGAGCCGCCCGTTCGCGTTGCAATCGAGGCTCGGATCGGCGGCGATCTCGCAGGCATCGACGAGATCATCATCGTCGCAGTCGAAGACGCCGCCTGTTCCGAAGACATCGCAGGAATCGAGACGACCGTTGCCGTCGCAGTCGAGGCTAGGCTCTGTGGCGATCTCGCAGGAGTCAATGAGCATGTTCTCGTCGCAATCGAGTGTAGGGGTCGCAGCGATTTCGCACGTGTCCGCGATGCCGTTCGAATCGCAGTCAGTACCGCCGCCCGTGCCCTCGCACGAGTCAAGTACCCCGTTCTGATCACAGTCGAGCAGCGGGTTGAGATCGACATCGCATGCATCGTTGCGGCCGTTCGCGTCGCAGTCGACATAGGGAAGCGTCACGTCCATCTGAAGCATGAGGCCGCCATTCGGTTGCTCAGTGGCGTTCACGCCGAGCGAAGGATCGGCACGAAGGACAATCGACCCATCCGCGGCAAGTTCTGCGTACAGGGCCTGCGAGACCATGATCTCAGCTCTGAATAGTCCGGTGCCGCTTCCCGACCAAAGCGATCCTGGATAGTTTGAGTCGAAGCATGCGCCGATGATCTGGCCATCGGCGCGGATCGTGAGGAATTCACTCGCAAGTTCAAGATCGCCTCGAGCCCAGACTGATACTCGGACTGGCTCCGCTGTGACGGGGGGTAGATCAATGAACTGAAACTGCCGTCCCTGATTGAATCCAAAGGGGCCGAGGTCCGGAGATCTTCTGATGTCCACATCCAGTCCGCATGTCAGAGCCAAGGTGTGTTGGATTCCGGCGGAAACCGCGGTGACGGAACCGGTGCTCGCGGGCACTGTGCATTGACCTGAGTCATTGCTTCCCCAGCAGCGCACGGCTCCGCTTCTCAGAAGTGCTACGGTGTGTCGCGCTCCGCCAGCGACATCTATGACCGGTCCTAAGTCGGAGGGAACCTCACATTGGAGGTAGTCGTTTCGCCCCCAGCACCGGAGTGAGCCGTCGAGCCGGATTGCCTGCGCATGCTCCGTTCCCGCGGCAATACGTCGAATGGTTCCAAGATCCGCTGGAACGTCGCATTGTCCAAACTCATTGTCTCCCCATGCAACGACATGCCCGTCGTACCGGAGCGACATCGCGAAACAGGCACCTGCCGCAACTTCTCGGGCGGGCATCGCTTCATCAGGGACAATCAAAGGATCGTTGCACCAACTTCCGGTCACGATTGTTCCGTCTGATTTCAGCGCAACCGCCACAAGTTGGCTCTGTGCGATTCCCACGACAGATGTCGCATTTACGCTTGCGCCGCACGTGTCCGTGTTTCGCAACTGGCCATCGAGCATGAGAAAACAGCTCATCAGTGACCCCTGTCCGATGCTCACCACCGGCCCAACGTTGGTGGGCGCATCCGGAAAGCCGCATAGAGACTTGTCTGGAGGAACTCCGCCACCCCAGTCACGGACGATGTCCCCGGAACCGATGACGAACGCGGTGTAGTAGTCGCCGTTGCCGCGTGCGAGCGCCTTGACGCTCCCAAGGTCCGCCGGCACTGGCGGAAAGCTCCCCCAACACACCACCGTGCCATCGGCGCGCGCGTCGCCCGCGACAAGCCCGGCACCCGCAGCACCGATCGCGCCCGCGAGTGTCGCGGCGGCGGCCATCGCTCGGCCGCGCGAGCCTCGCACGCACGGCTTGTCCACGCGCGAAGTCGCGAAGCGCGGCGATGGAACGCCAGACGGAACACCAAACGCCAAGCCACCGTGGATCAACTGCATCGTGCACTCCTCAGATGTTCGGATGCCTCTCGGATGACGTTCCGAGGCCATCTTGACGATCGACCAACCGCGTACGGACGTCTCCGGGACGCCCTTCTGCCAACATTCGAAGCACCCGCCGCCGATCGCCCCGCACATCAGGCGCGAAAGACGCAAGCCCTGCGGCAGACGATCCGCGACGGCGCCGTTCCAGAGAGATCGAAGATACCGCGCCATGCGCGCGATCCGACGGGATTTGTCGACGAATCGGCAGCGCGCCGGGGGAACCCGCGCGCGGCGCCGCGTCGGTGCGATTCGCGCGACCGCCGCCTCCCGTCGTCGCACGCCCGAGAAGTGTGAACGGCGACCGCCCGGATGCGCGATGAGAGGGTTCGGGGGCTGTCGAGGCGATCGTGGTTCGATTACATTTCGCGCATGGCGGAAGAAGCAGTTGGAAAAGATGCCGACTTCACGGCGCTTCTGTTGCGGGCGCATGCCGGCGAAGCCGATGCGCTCGAGGTCGTGTGGCGGTCGGCCTACGACGAACTGCACGCGATGGCCCGCGGCATCCGCCGCGGATACGACCACCGCTCGACGCCCAGTCCGACCACCATCGTCCACGAGGCGTTTCTCAAGACCTTCGGCGGGCGCGCCGTCCGCGGCGACGGAGCGAGCCCGTCCGCGCGTCCGGGGCCCGACTGGGACAGCCGCGCGCACTTCTTCGGATCGTTCGCGCGGGCGATGGCGCAGTTCCTGATCGACTGGCGGCGCACGGCGACGCGCCTCAAGCGCGGAGGCGGCGCGCCGACCGTCGGCCTTGGCGACGGCGACGGGGACCTCCCGAGCCTCGAACCCCTCGATGACCTGAACCGCGCGCTCCGCGAGGTGACGCCGGCCCTGGTCGAGGAGCTCGAAAGACTGCAGGCGGATGCGCCCGAACTCGCGTCTGTCGTATGGCTCCGGTACATGGCCGCCCTCAGTCTCGACGACACCGCCACCATCCTCGGGATCGCCCCGCGCACCGTCAGCAAGCGCTGGAACGCGGGCCGCGCGATCCTGCGCCGCGAGCTCGGGCGGCGCCTCCGCATCGACCCGGCCACCCTCGACGGGGGAGCGGCGTGATGTCCGGCCCCGACGCGAGGACGCCACCGACCGCGGGCGGGTCGAAGTACGACGAGTTGGTCGAACTGCTCGACGAGGCGATTCTCATGGCGCCCGAGGCGCGCGCGGACTTCCTCGACGGGCTCGCCCTGCGCGATCCGGTTCGCGCACGGGAGCTTCGCGAACTGCTCGACGCGCTGCCGAACCCCGAACGGACGTCGGATGCGTCGTCGCCCGGCGCGCGCGCGGGCGATGGCGCCTCGGCCGATCCGAACCATGCCGATCCGAACCAGGCCGATTCCCACCCATCCGATCCTTTCGTCGGTGAACCGCCCCTCGGCGAACTGCTCGGCGGGTGCCGGCTGACCGAGGTGCTCGGCCGGGGCGGCATCGGCACCGTCTTCGCGGCCAACCAGATCGAGCCGCCGCGTCCCGTCGCCGTGAAGGTGCTGCGCGCGGCGAGTGCGCGCGCGAGCCACCTGCGGCGCTTCCAGACCGAAGCCGCCGCGCTCGCGCGGCTCGAGCACCCCGCGATCGTGCGCATCTACTCGTCCGGCATCGCGCGTCGGGAGGGGCTCGAACTTCCGTACATCGTGATGGAGCGCGTCGACGGCGCGACCAACGTGGTCGAGTGGGCGCGCGTCCAGCGCGATCGCCGCGCGGTCGCGGCGATCTTCGCCGACATCTGCGACGGCATGCAGCACGGTCACGGGCGCGGGCTGATCCACCGCGACCTGAAGCCCTCGAACATCCTGATGACGCGCGACGGCCGTCCGCGCATCATCGACTTCGGCGTGGCGCGCATCTTCGGCGACGGCGCCGCGCGCGCCGACGAGACGCTCGTGGGCGCGGTCATCGGCACGCCCGCGTACATGGCGCCCGAGCAGTTCGATCTGCCGTCGAGCGAGATCGACACGCGCGTCGACGTCCACGCGATCGGCACGATGCTCTACGAGGCGCTCTCCGGCCGCCGCGCGTACGACATCCCGCGCCACCAGTACTACGACGCCGCGCGCATCATCCGGTCGACCGAGCCGGTCGCGCTCGACCGGATCGACCGCACCGTGCCGCGCGACCTCTCCGCGATCGTCGCGCGGGCGATGGCGAAGGACCGCGAGAAGCGCTACGCCAGCATGTCGGAACTGGCGGAGGATCTCCGCGCCTTCATCGACGGCCGCGCCGTGCGCGCGCGGCCCGAATCGCGCCCCGAGCGCGCCGTGCGCTGGGTGCGCCGCAACCCCGCGTGGGCGACGGCGGTGACGGTGACGTCGGTCGCGCTCGTCGCGGCGACGGTCGTCTCGACGATCTCGTGGCGCAAGGCATCGCACCAGCTGCTGCTCGCGAGCCTCGCGCGCGCGGCGACGGCGTCGTCGCAACTCGACCTGCGCGAGACCCTCCTGCGCATGGAGGACGTGCGCTCGATCGTCGGCGAAGGCGCGCCGCCGTTCCTCGCCGGCTTCATCGAGGCGCCCTTCGACGGTGCCGTGTTCGAGCATCAGCGGCCGCCCGAGGGGCATCTGATGGCGGGAGCGATCTCGCCCGATGGAAGCAGATGGATCGCGTCCGGCGATGGTCCGCATGTCTATCTCGTCGATCTCGCGGACAATCGCGTCGTCGGCGCGCGCGTCCCGTCGCAGCCGCAGTTCACCTGGGCCGCGGGGTTCAACGCCTCCGGGACGCGCGCCTACGTCGGCTGCGACAAGGGGCTCTACGAGGTCTTCGCGGACGGCCGTTGCGAGACGCTCGCCGAGGGGGAGCTCGGGCAGGTGCGCGGATTCGTCCCCACCTCGACCGCCGACGACGGCTTCTACCTCTTCCCCGGCAGCACGGTGGTCGCCCGCTATCTGCCCGGCCGTCCGTTCGAGCCGGTGCAGGCGCAGTTCCGCCCCGGAACGGGCATCGGAAACATCGTGCGCGCCGGTGCGCGGATGTACGCGGCATCCGCCGCGTCGCAGTTCCATGCGGTCGATGTCGCTGCGGACGGGTCGCTCGCGATCGACGAGGCCTGGCAGCCGCCGCCCGGCTCGGGGATCGCGGTCGCCGTGCGGCGCGACGGCTCGCTCGTCGCGCGGGGACTGCACCAGGGGTTCGTCGAACTGCTCGACCCGGAGACGGGCGCCCTGCGCGCATCCACGTTCGTGCGGCACGAGGTGCGGTCGGTCGGCTTCTCGCCGAGCGGCGACTTCATCTTCGTCGGCGACCGCGGCGGCCGGATCCATCGCTTCCGCATCGAGGATTCGACCGCGGTCGGAGGCGAGGTCCGTCTGCTCGAGGACGGCATCGAACGCACGCGCAATCAGGAGCCCGTGTGGGCCCTCGGCGCGATCGACGACACGCAGGTGGTGGCGAACATCGGCTACCGCATCGCGCGGCTCGATTTCGGAAGCGCGTGGTCGAGGACGCCCTCGCCGCATCCGGACGGAATGGTGTCGGCGGTCTCGACCTTCGACGGTCGGCGCCTGCGCGCGATCGGCCGTTCGGGGGTGGTGCATGAACTCGACATGGCGACGGGCGGCTGGTCGCCGGTCGCGAACGGGGCGCTCGGGTTCGGTGGCCCGGCGCGCACGTCGATCGCGCCGGATGGACGCACCATGGCTGGATGGGATGGAAGTGTCGTGCGCCTGCGCAGGCTCGACGACGGGCAAGCCGTCGAACACGAGGTGCGCAGCGGGCTCGACGCCGCGCTCTTCGCGTGGAGCCCGGATGCGTCGCGGGTCGCGTGCATCCTTTCGGAGCGCGTGATCGTTCTCGACGCCGAGCGTGGTCGAGTCGCCGAGGGCAGCATTCCGAGCGGCTTCCTCCGTTGCGCGCACTGGATCGGCCCCAACGACATCGCCGTCGGATCGACGCGCGGCCAGCATCGGGTGAACCTCCTCCGGGTCGAGGGTGATCGCGTGGAACTGGTCGAGGAGGGACCGATCAAGCTGCACTTCGACTGGATCGGAGATCGGCTCGTCGAGTTCTCGCCCGGCGGACCGGTCAACGTCTATCCCGTCGGAGGCTTCGAGCGACTTCGGGGCGAGATCGAGCGCAGCCTCGTCGGCCACACCGACGCGGCGTCGTCGTGCGCGATCTCGCCCGACGGGGCATGGATCGCGACCGGCGGTGCGGACACCATGATCCGCATCTGGAATCTTGCGAACGGCGACTGCTATCTGCCGCTTCCCGGCGCGGAGGCCACCGTGCATCGGCTGCGGTGGTCGCCCGACGGTGGTGCGCTGATCGCGATCGATCAGCGCGGCCACGTGCGGTACTTCGACAGCGTGCCGCGGCGCGAGCGCGTGACGAGCGGGCGCGGGTAGTCGGGCGCGGGTAGACGGGTGTGGGCAGACGGGTGTGGGCAGACGGGTGTGGGCCGACGGGCGCGGAGCCGGATGAGGAACCGGGCGAACGTCGGTGCGCGTCGCGCACGTCGCGGCGTCACGCGTTGGTCACGTCAAGTCTTTCCGTGCCACGCCACGCCACGTCAGATCAAGTTGTTCACGTCACTTCGCGTCGTCACTTCGCGTCGCTCACTTCGCGACCTTCACTTCGCGTCGTCACTTCGCGTCGCTCACTTCGCGACCTTCACTTCGCGACCTTCACTTCGCGACCTTCACTTCGCGACCTCGTATCCGCGCCCCGCGTAGGGCCAGTAGCCGCCGCGCATGTTGAAGGCCGCGTGCCCGAGGCGCGCGAGGAACGCCGCAGCGCGCGCGCTGCGGTTGCCGCTGCGGCAGTAGCAGACGACCGGCTTTCCCGGCGGAACCTCGTCGACCCGCGCGCGGAGGTGCGTGAACGGGATGTGCAGCGCGCTGGGGAGGTGGCCGAGCGCGTACTCGTGGCACGTGCGCACGTCGATCACGGTCGCGGCGCCCTGCTCGACGAGTCGATGGACGTGGACGGGCGAGATGTCGTCGACGCCGCTCGTCGCGAACGAACCCGTCGCGAGGCGTGAGACGGTCGCGGGCTCGATGAAGCCCTCGATCACCTCGGGCGCGACGCCCACGCGCCACAGGACGCGCGCGATCTCGGGCACCTGCTTCGCGGGCGCGATCAGGACGACGCGGTCCTCCTCGTCGAGGTAGTTCGCCACGGTCGGGCCGAACGAGCGCTCGAACGGCGCGCTGATCGAGTAGGGAAGGCGCGAGTCGAGGTAGTCGTTCCACGGCCGCGTGTCGATCACCGTGAAGCGCGGATCCTGGCAGCGTTCCGCGAACTCGTCGGAGGTGAGTTCGCGCACCGCAGGCGGCGTCGCGAGGGCGCGTCCGCCGTGCTCGTTGAGCCGCTTCACGCGGGCGAAGTAGGGGGGCGGCGCGGTGGTGCCGTCGAGGACGGCGCCCTCGAAGTCGCCGTTCGCGGCGTGCGCGCGCATGGCGCGGTTGATGACGCGCTCGATCCCGATCGTCGTGGCCGGGAGGTTGCAGATCTGCGTTCCGCAGGCGCTGCCCGAGCCGTGGCCGGGAAGCACCTGCGTCTCGGCGGGAAGATCGTCGAGCGCCGCGATCGAGGAGCGCATCGCCTGGATCGCGTCGCGGAGCGAGAGGCCCTCGGTCGCGAACGCGCCGAGGTCGGGGCGGCCGACGTCGCCTGCGAAGAGGAAGTCGCCCGAGAAGAGGAGCTGCGTGTGGCCGCCGGGTCGGGCTTCGGATCCGTCCCCAACCGCGGCCGCATGCGGCGCGGCGAGTTCGAACGAGAGGCTCTCGCGCGTGTGGCCCGGGGTGTGGCGCGCGGTGAAGGCGAGGTGGCCGACCTTGAAGTGGTCTCCGGCGCGGATGCGCGCCACGCGCGCGCCGTCGGCGAGGCGCGCGCTCGCGAGCCACGCGGGCTCGGGCCCCTCGGCGGAGAGGTAGCCGGTCACGGGCCGATGCGTCACGAACCCTTCGATGCCGCTGACGAAGTCGGCGTGCACGTGCGTCTCGGCGACGGCGACGATGCGGTGGCCGGTCTCGGCCGCGATCGCGATGTAGCGGTCGATGTCGCACGCGGGATCGATCACGACCGCCTCGCGCGTCTCGTCGCAACCGACGAGGTAGGAGGCCTGCGCGAGCGCCGGATCGAAGATGCGCCGGAGGAGCATGTCCGGAGTTTACCGAGAGCGCGCCCCGGTTTGGAAGATCGGGCGTGCGGTCGGACACGCTCGTCGGAATGGCGCTTCGGACGCGCTCGTCGGACTTGCGCGCTGCCGTGCTCGTCGGGTGCGCGGTCGGCCGCACGCCCACGCCGGGTACATTCCCGCCGTGCGCCAGCGGAAAGACCGTCATCGTCCCTCGTCGAAGCCGACCGCCCGCGAGCGCGAGGAGCGGAAGGTTGCGCGCTTCCTCGACGAGAACGCGGGACCGGCGGGGGACCGCTTCCTCGCCCTCCTCGCCCGCATGCTCCACGAGGCGGGGACGCCCTCGCACCGGATCGAGGCGCTCGTCGCGAGCTGCGGCGAGCGTCTCGGGCTGCGCGCGACGGTCTTCTCGCTGCCCACCTGGATCTCGATCAGCGTCGACGAGGGCGGCGCCCAGCGCACGATGAACTTCCGCGTCGATCCCGGCTCGCCCAAGATGGCGCTCCTCGAGGAGACCTTCCGCGTGGCGGACCGGGTGGAGAGCGGTGAACTCGACGCGGCGGGCGGCCACGCCGCGCTGCGCGGGGTGCACGAGCGGTTGTGGCGGCCGCCCTCGATCCTCGTCACGCTCGGCTACGCGCTCTTCAGCGCGGGCGCGGCGCGGCTCCTCGGGGGAAGCATCGACGACATGATCGCCGCGCTCCCGGTGGGGCTCGTGGTCGGTCTTGCGATCCGCATGGCGGCAGGGCGGCGCGAGCGCGAACTCCTCGCCGAGTTCGGCGGCGCCTTCGTGGCGACGGTGCTTGCGGCGTTCGTCGTGGCGGCCGTCACGCGCCTCGGTCTCGCGGCGGATCGCGAGATCAACGGAGCCATCGTGTCGCTCGCCGGCATCGTCACGCTGCTCCCGGGTCTTTCGCTCACGACCGCGATGAGCGAACTCTCCGCGCGCAACCTCTCCTCCGGAAGCGCGCGCCTCATG
Organism: Phycisphaerales bacterium; assembly: GCA_044346895.1. GTDB lineage: Bacteria > Planctomycetota > Phycisphaerae > Phycisphaerales > SM1A02 > QWPT01. The sequence continues at coordinate 14,966 of JBIIYI010000001.1, read as the reverse complement.
GGCGCGGTCACCTCGCTCGTCGTGATCGCGATGGGCGTGGCCGTCGGCGACGCGGTCGTGCGCACGATCGGCATCCCGCCGTCGGTGCGCGAGCCGGGCGCATCGATCCTCGCCGCCACCTTCGACGCGTCGGTCTTCCTCGCGCTCGTCCTCGGCTCGATCGGCATCTCGATCGCCTTCCACGCGCGCCCCCGGCGCTTCTGGCTCGTGCTCGGCTCGTGTCTCCTCGGCTATGTCGCCGCGCGCACGTCGCGCTCGCTCGTCGACGGAGCGATCGCGCCCGTCGCGGCGGCCGCCTTCCTCGGGATCTGCGGCAACCTCTACTCGTGGTGGCGGCGCCGCCCGGCGGGCACGGTCGTGCTGCCCGCCATCGCGCTCCTCCTCCCGGGAAGCATCGGCCTGCGCGGGATGCAGAACCTCATCACGCGCGACGCGGGCGACACGCTCGCCGGCGTCGACACCTTCATGCACGCGCTTGTGATCGCCGCGTCGATCGCGGCGGGGCTTCTCGTCGCGAACGCGCTCGTCCCGCGGCGCGTTCCGGTGTGATCGTCGACGAACGAAGGCCGCCGCGCGGTGAGGCGCGGCGGCGGTCCTGAACAGGATGTGGCTTGCGGAAGAGCGGCCGTGCGGCGGCCGTTCCGGCTCGGAACCCGTCTCCGACAGGAACCGCTGACCGACAGGAACCCGTTACCGACACGCGCCCCACGCCGACAGGAGGAGCGAGAGGTCCGAGGCTCCGACCGATCCGTCGCAGTCGAGGTCGGCGGACCCGCCCGCCGTGCCCCATGCCGCCAGCAGGATGGCGAGGTCGGCGGCGCCGATGACGCCGTCGTCGTCCGAGAGATCGGCGCGGCAGGGGCTTCCCGGCACGCTGGCCGCGTTCGCCGGATCGCTGCACGCGGCGCGCTCGTCGCCGTCGAGGAAGCCGTCTCCATCCCGGTCGAGCGCGCGCAGGCCCGTGCCAGCCGGGACGAGCGTGAAGACGATCGCGCGGTTCTTCGAGGCGAGCGCGTCGAGTTCGGGCACCGTGAGCGACTCGCCGGTCGTGTCGGAGCGGAACGCGCCGTTCTCGAGGAGGTAGCCGCGCTCGACGCCGTCGATCGACGTTCGCGCGACGAGCTGGCCCTGGCCCGCGTTCGCGAGCGCCGCGAGGAGGTTGCGTCGCGCCGAACCCGTTGCGAAGCGGCCGCCGAGCGAGGCCTGCTGTCCGATCGCGGCGGGCGTACCCGTGTCCCACGCGAGGAGGAACGCGGCGAGATCCTTCGCGTCGGTGGCGGTGATCGACGTCCCGAGGAACCCCTTCACATGCGAGGCGAGGAAGCCGTCGAGCGTGCGCACGGTGCCGTCGTGGCCGAAGCCGAAGCCGCGCGCGGCCGGAGCGCTGCCCGAACCGAATCCGGTCTTCTCGTGGATCGCGGTGAGGTGAGGCACGGTCATCGCCTGCGTGGCGGCGAGGAGATCGGTGCTGACGACTGCGGCACCGCCACCCGAGGGCGGCGTGTGGCAGGTCGCGCAGGAGATGAAGCCCGCGCCACCCGAGAAGAAGAGGCCCTGTCCGCGCGTCGGGTTGCCGCCGGCGATCTGCTGCGGGAGCCCGCCGTCGAGCGTCCGGTTCGGATTCGGCGCGAGCGAGATCGAGTTGAGGTAGTCCTGCATGTCCTTCAACTCGTCCTCGGTGAAGTCGCGGTCCATGCCCTGCAGCGCGACGCCCGTATGGCGGAACGTCGCGATGTACGCGCGGTCGCCGCGCCAGTGGAAGGGCTCGGTTCCCTCGAGGCCGATGAGCGATTGCGACGCCATCGGCCCCTTCACCGGATGCCACGCCTCGCAGCCGACGCCTTCGTTCGGAAGGCCGAGGTTGCAGAGCTGGTCGAACGCGGCCATCGGCGACGCCGGGCTTCCGAGATCCCAGACGAGCTGGTCCGTGCGCGCGTCGATGTGGCACGATGCGCACGAGGCCTGGCCGAGGCCCGAGGTGAGGTGCGTGTCGAAGAGGAACGGCCGCCCGTCGCGCACGATCGAAGGGGTCGGATCGAAGAAGCGCGGACGCGCGAGTTCATCGAGCGTGCCGGCGTCGAGCACCGAGAGCGAGCCGTCGAAGCGGTTGAGCGTGAAGAGGCGGTCGAGCTTCGCATCGTGCACGATGCCCGTCGGACCGTCGCCGACCTGCGCGAGATCGACGCGCGCCATCGAGGGCAGCGCGAATGCGACGACGTTCGACGAGCCGAGGCCGGTCGCCCACGCGCGCATGCCGTCGGCGCTCACGGCGATGCCGCGCGGGTCGCCGATCGCAAGCGTGCGCTGGAGGAACGGCAGCGTGCGCACCGCGTAGTCGAGATGCGGGTTGAGGTCGCCGCGGAGGTCGGGCGACGAGGCGCCCGCCGGAACGCGGGCGAACTCGCTCTTCGCGAAGGCGCCCTGGAGATTCGCGTCGAAGCGCACTTCGTTCCTGAGTTCGACGCCGACCGCGACGAATCCGCCGCCCGGAGCGGGCGCGATCGACATCGGCGTCGTCATCAGTCCGTGCACGTAGGTCGTCGCGAGCGTCGCGGGATCGATCACCGCGACGTCGTTCCCCGCAAGTTGCCACGTGACGGCGGCGCTCCAGTCGGCGCCGTTCACGTCGCGCCACGCGCCCTGCGCGTCCCGGCGGACGATGAGCGAACTCGGCGGCGCCTCGGGAAGCGACGGATGGAACGCGGGCGAGAACGCGCTTCCCGCGTTCGGCGGCGGATTCGGCGCGCTTCCCTTCGCGTCCGCGTAGGGGCTGAGCGCCGACGAGACGACGCTCTCGGGGATCACGGTCGTCTCGTTGCCGCACTCGAAGATCGCCGCGTAGACGCGCGTGCCGTCGGTGGCGAGCGCGCGCGGATCCTCGCCGGCGATCGCGACCTGCACGGGCGCCGCGCCGAGGTTCGCCGGGTTGTAGACCTCGACGCGGTTCTTCTGCGAGATCGAGACGAAGGCGCGCTCGGGCTTCCCCGCGAAGACGACGTCGCACGGTTCGTCGCCCGTCAGGATCGTGGCCTTCACGGAAAGCGTCGCGAGGTCGACCACGGTGATCGAGTCGGAGACGTGGTTGACGACCCACGCCTCGCCGGTGCCGCGTGCGCGCACGGAGACGGGCTCCATGCCGACCGAGACCGAGCCCGCGTGCGCGAGGTAGGGGGCGTCCGCGAGGATGTCGAAGATCTCGAGCCTTTGATCGGCGGTGTTGACCGCGAGCAGACGCGCGCCGTCGGGCGTCCGATCGAGCGGGTGGACGTGCGGGCTCTCGAAGTGGACGAAGTTCCACGACTGGGCGTCGGCCGCGCGCTGCATCGGGCCGACCACGGAGACCGCGCACGCGAGCGCCGCGCCGATCGCGCGTGAAGACGCCCGTGATGACGCCCGGATGGAACTCGTACTGGTCTTTCTCGCGTGCATCGGGTCCGGGGTCCGCCCGTGTGGCGGAGCCCCGCCAAAGGTACCGCGCGGAGGGAAGGGCACAAACGCAGAGTGAGATTTGGCGAGAACCCGCCGCGCAGTCCGGCCTGACGGGGCGGCAGCGCCCGCACAGGCCGCAGGACCCGACCTTGTTGCGGCTGCGGGGGGCATTCGGTTCCGGAGGGGGCGCGGGTGGCCGCGCCGTGGTCGCCTCGTGGTCGCCTCGTGGCCGCCTCGTGACCGCCTCGTGACCGCCTCGTGGTCGCCTCGTGACCGCCTCGTGGTCGCCTCGTGACCGCCTCGTGGTTGCCTCGTGGTTGCCTCGTGGTTGCCTCGTGGTTGCCTCGTGGCCGCCTCGTGACCGCTCAGGCGAAGATCTGCTTCATGATCCGCCCATGCACGTCGGTCAGGCGATGGTCGCGGCCGCCGTGGCGGAAGGTGAGCTCCTCGTGGTCGACTCCGAGCAGCGCGAGGATCGTCGCGTGAAGGTCGTGCACGTCGACCTTGTCGACGGCGGCGTAGTAGCCGTAGTCGTCGGTCTCGCCGAAGGAGAAGCCGGGCTTCACGCCGCCGCCCGCCATGAACATCGTGAAGCCGTGCGGGTTGTGGTCGCGGCCGTCGCCGCCCTGCGCGGTCGGCGTGCGGCCGAACTCGCCGCCCCAGAGAACGAGCGTGTCCTCGAGCATGCCGTGGCTCTTGAGGTCGCGGATGAGGCCCGCGATCGGCTTGTCGACCTCGGCGGCGTTCGACGTGTGCTGGTTCTTGAGATCGCCGTGCTGATCCCACTTGTAGCTGTGGGTGCACTGGATGAAGCGCACGCCCGCCTGCGCGAAACGCCGCGCGAGCAGGCACTGGCGTCCGAAGTTCTCCGTCTTCTTCTCATCGATCCCGTAGAGCTTCTTCGTCGCCTCGGATTCGCCCGCGAGGTCCATGACCGCGGGCGCGGCCGCCTGCATGCGGTAGGCCAGTTCGAAGCTCTCGATGCGGCCCTCGAGGGCGCCGTCCGAGCCGTTCCGCTCGGCGTGGGCGCGGTTGAGTTCCTGCAGGAAGTCGAGTTCCTTCCGCTGCAGTTCGCGCGGAAGACCCGCGGTCATGTGCTCGAACTGCGCCTGCGACGCGGGGATTCCCGCGTGGCCGATCGGCGTGCCGTGCGTCCACGCCGGGAGGAACGAACTCGAGAAGTTGTTGACGCCGCCGTGCCCGAGCGTCGGGCAGATGGTGATGAACGCGGGAAGGTCGTCGTTCTCGGTGCCGAGGCCGTACGACACCCACGAACCCATCGATGGACGGATGAAGGTGTCGGTGCCGGTGTGCACCTTGAGCAGCGCGCCGCCGTGCGCGGGGTTCGAGCCGTGCAGGCTCTTCACGAAGCAGAGGTCGTCGACGCACTGCGCGACGTTCGGGAAGAGGTCGCTCACCCACGCGCCCGACTGGCCGTACTGGCGGAACTTCCACGGGCTTGCGTAGAGGTTGCCGGTCTCCGCGAACTGGACGCGCGGCTTCGCGAAAGGAAGCGGCTTGCCGTGATCGCGCTGGAGGAGCGGCTTGTAGTCGAACGTGTCGACCTGCGACGGCCCGCCGTGCATGAAGAGGAAGATGACCCGCTTCGCGCGCGGACGGAAGTGGGGCGACGCGAGGACGCCCTTCGCTCCGCGCGGTGCGCCGCCGCCCGCGGCCTGCGCCTGGCGCGCGAGCATGCCCGCCAGGGCGATCGAACCGAAGCCCGCGCAGAGGTCGCGGAGGGCCTCGCGGCGGGAGAGCGGGTTGTGGCGGTGGTTGCAGAGCATGCGGGGCGCTTCATTGTCGCCCGGATCGGGCGCGAGGCAACAGGGGGCTACTCCATCGTCACGAATTCGTTGGTCGAGAGGAGCGCGTGGCAGAGCCGGACGAGGGCGTCCTCGGCGCTCATCCCACCGCGCTCGAGTTCGGCGAGGAATCCGCGTGATTCCTCGCGCTCGTCGGGTTCCGGTTCGCGCGCGAGCGCCCGTCGGAAGGCCTCGCGGATCCGCGCGTCCGCGCCCGACTCCTCGGCGGTCAGCTCGATCGCCATCGACTTCGCCGCATCCTCGACGAACGGCGCGTTCAGGAAGAAGAGCGCCTGCGGAGCGACGACCGTGCGGGTGCGGCAGTCGATCGGAGCGCTCGAATCGGGATAGTCGAACGCGCTGAAGAGCCCGAACATCGCGTTGCGGATGACCGGGAGGTAGACGCTGCGGCGCAGCGTGTCGTAGCGCGCGGCGTTGCCCGACTGGTCGTTGGTGACGTAGTCGTGGTCGCCCGACCCGAGCAGCGTTCCTCCCATCGAGGCGTCGAGCGTTCCCGCGACCGCGAGCACCGAATCGCGGATCGCCTCGGCTTCGATGCGTCGGCGCGGGAAGCGCGAGATCAGGCGGTTGTCGGGGTCGAACTGCGGCAGCGGCACGTGCGTCGAGCTCGACTGCCGGTAGGTCGCGCTCGTCATGATCAGGCGGTGCATCGCCTTCATGCTGAAGCCGTCGGCGACGAAGCGGCGCGCGAGGAAGTCGAGGAGTTCGGGATGCGACGGCTTCGAGCCGAGGAGGCCGAAGTTCGACGGCGTGTCGACGAGGCCCGTGCCGAAGTGCCACGTCCACAGCCGGTTCACGGCGACGCGCGCCGTCAGCGGGTTCTCGCCGTCGGTCATCCAGAGCGCGAATTCGAGCCGACCGCTCCGGTCGGCGGGAAACTCGGGGCTCGGAAGCACGCGCTCGAGCATGGCGGGCATCGCGCGCGCCACCTTCTCGCCGGTCGGCTGCATGTGGTCGCCGCGGTCGTGGATCGGCGTCTCGTCGACCTTCGCCTCCTTGACGACGAGGGTCCGCGGAAGTCCGGCGGGGCGCTTCGGATCGTGCTCCTTGCGCGCGTCGACGGCCGCGAGGAACGCGCGGTGCGCCGGGCGCTCGCTGCGCGCGGCGGCGCGGAACTGCTCGCGCGCGGCGACGTCGGCCGGTGCCCCCGCGAGCGCGGCCGAGCGCTCGATCCACGCGAATCCGTCGGCGAAGCGCGCGGTGCGGCGCGCGTCGTCGCGCGCGCGGTCGAGTTCGTGCGCGCGGTCGGTCCAGTCCTTCACCGCGCGCTCGTGCCGCGCGATCTCCGCGGCGGTCGCAAGCGGCCGCTGCGCGACGCGCCCGACGGTCGCGATCGAGTCGAAGGTCGAGACGCTGCGGAAGATGCCCGCGATCGCGAAGTAGTCGGCCTGCGAGATCGGATCGAACTTGTGGTCGTGGCAGCGCGCGCACGAGATCGTCTGGCCGAGGAACGCCTTCGTGACGACGTCGATCTGCTCGTCGACGACGTCGACGCGCTCCTTCTCCTTGTCGGGCTCGGCGAGCATCTTCGGTCCGAGCGCGAGGAAGCCCAGCGCGGCGAGACGGCCGCGCGTGCGCGCGTCGTCGTCGGCCGTGGGGTTCTCCGGCTCGGGCAGGAGGTCGCCCGCGATCTGCTCGGTGAGGAACTCGTCGAACGGAAGGTCGCGGTTGAAGGCGTCGATCACGTAGTCGCGGTAGCGGTAGGCGTTCGCGTAGGCGATGTTCTCGTCGACGCCGTTCGAGTCGGCGTAGCGCGCGACGTCGAGCCAGTGGCGGCCCCAGCGCTCGCCATACATCGGGTTCGCGAGCAGCGCGTCGATGCGGCGCTCGTACGCGTCGGGCGCGGTGTCGCTCTCGAAGGCCTCGACCTCGTCCGCGGTCGGCGGGATGCCGATCAGGTCGAGGTACGCGCGGCGGAGGAGCGTGCGGCGGTCGGCCTCGCGCGCTGGGACGAGGCCCTGGTCCTCGAGCGTGGCGAGGATGAAGCGGTCGACCTCGTTGCGCGGCCACTCCTCGAGCAGCACCTGCGGCGGCCGGGGATGCGCCATCGGCTGGTAGGCCCAGTGGTTGGCGAACCGCGCGGTCTTCTCGGGAAGCGGGCGGGGAACGAACGGTGGGCGGAGCGCGACGGTCGCGATCGCCGATCCTTCGCCGGACGTCGCCGCAGCCGCAGCCTCGGCCGCAGCCCCAGCCTCAGCCTCAGCCGCAGCCTCGGCTTCAGTCTCGGCTTCAGTCTCGGCCTCGCGCGCGGCCGCACCGGCCGGACGCGGCGTCGCAGCGGCTGCGGACGGTGCGTTCGGCGCTCGTTGCGGCTTCGCAGACATCGATTCCGGCCTGGGCGAGACACCCTCGGGCGCGAGCGCACGGGCCGCGAACGCGACCACGGCGCCGACGAGCGCAAGTCGGACACCTGCCGCGCGGAAACCCGAAGGTTGCGCGGTTCGCGGATCGCTCGTGTCGTCGGACGGAGACGTCACCTCCGCAGTATCCGCGGATGGGCGGCCGGGGCAAGGTGGCCGGGAGGTATCGTGCAAGAAATGATGAGGTTCTCGCACCTGCGCCCGGGTTCGCTGCTCGCCCTTTTCGCGACTGCGCTCGGCACGGCCTGCTCGTCGACGCCCGCATCCGCGCCGCCAACGGAGGCAGTACCGCACCCGACCGGCCTCACCGCGAACATCGCTCCGGTGCGCGCGCTTCCGAATCTCGTCGTCGTCTACTGCGACGACCTCGGCTGGGGCGACGTACCGGGCTTCGCGCTCGAAGGCTTCACGCCGCCCGACTACGCGCGCGCACTCCCGAATCTCGAGCGGCTCGCGCGCGAGGGGGCGCGCTTCCGGCACTTCTACAGCGCGCAACCGGTGTGCAGCGCCTCGCGCGCGGCGCTCCTCACGGGCTGCTATCCGAACCGCATCGGGATCCACGGCGCGCTCTTCTCCGACGCGCGCACGGGGATCGCCGCCGAGGAGCGCACGCTCGCCGAACTCCTGCGCGACGCGGGCTACCGCACGTCGATGTCGGGGAAGTGGCATCTCGGGTGCCTTCCCGAGTTCAATCCCACGCGCCACGGATTCGATTCCTTCCTCGGGATTCCCTACTCGAACGACATGTGGCCCGCGCGCTTCCCGGGGAAGCACCCCGAACTGCCGCTCCTCGAGGGCGAGTCGGTGCGCTCGTACGTCCGAACGCTCGAGGATCAGGCCGCGCTCACCGGCGTCCTCACGCGCCACACGGTCGACTTCATCCGCGAGGCCGCGCGCGGCGACGCGCCGTTCTTCGCGTACCTCGCGCATCCGCAGCCGCACACGCCGATCGCGGCGAGTCCCGCATTCACGCCCGCCGATCGACGCGCGCTGTACGGCGGCGTCGTGCGCGAACTCGACTGGTCGGTCGGCGAGGTGCTGCGCGCGCTCGACGAGACCGGCGAGGCGTCGAACACGATCGTCCTCTTCGCAAGCGACAACGGACCGTGGCTTTCCTTTGGAACGGACGCGGGTTCGAGCGGCGGGCTGCGCGAGGGGAAGGGGACGACCTTCGAAGGCGGCGTGCGCGTGCCGTGCCTCCTGCGCTGGCCGGGCATCGTGCCCGCCGGCGCGACGAGCGACGTGCCGTGGATGACGATCGATCTCCTCGCGACGATGGCCGCGATCGTCTCAGCGCCACCCGCGGCGCCGGAGCGTCCGATCGACGGGCGCGATGCGCGCGCGGTCTGGCGGTGCGACGCCGATGCGGCGCCGACGCAGGAGGTGTACCTCTTCTACTACCACGAGAATCGGCTCGAGGCCGCGCGCATGGGTCGGTGGAAGCTCTGCCTGCCGCATCGATCGCGCACGCTCGACGGAAAGCCCGGCGGCGTCGATGGCGGCGAGACTGCGTACGTCCAGAAGGACGTGCCGCTCGCGCTCTTCGATCTCGTGAGCGATCCGCGCGAGTCGGTGGATGTGGCCGCGGACCACCCCGACGTCGTCGCGCGGCTCATGGACGCGGTCGCGCGCGCGCGCGAGGACCTTGGCGACGCGAACGTCGGCGCGAAGGGCGCGCATCGGCGCGCGCCCGGACGCGTCGAGGCGAAGCCGGGAGAAGCGCGAGAAGCGGGTCGCCCGTGACGCGCATCCTCGCGCGGAGCGCGGGGGTTCGACGCATGAGCCGGAGTCGTCGCGAGCGTGCGTCGTCGCGCGTGCGTGCCACGTCGCGCGAGCGTGATCGGTCGAACGTGAGCGGGCACGCGCATTCGACGGATGCGCGTCGAGCCGCGCGACGTCACGCCGCGCGCTCGAGCCGGAAGCGCGCGACCGTGGCGCGCAGCGAATCGACCTCCTCGGAGGACTGCCGCGCCGTCGCGGCGACCTGCTGGCTCTGGCCCGCGGCCTCCTGCGTCGTGCGCGAGATCTCGGCGATTCCCGCGTCGAGCTGCGTGATCCCCGCGAGCTGCTCGCCCTGCGCCGCCGCGATCGTGTCGACGGCGCGCGCGATCTCGGTCGAGACCGCGACGATCTGCTCGAGCGACGTGCGCACCTCGTGCGAGTAGTCGACGCCGCGCGCGACGCGCTCGCTCGCGCTCGCGACGAGCTCGGTGGTCCGACGCGCCGCTTCGCCCGAGCGGTTCGCCAGCGCGCGCACCTCCTGCGCGACGACGGCGAATCCACGGCCGGCCTCGCCCGCGCGCGCGGCCTCGACCGCGGCGTTCAGCGCGAGGAGGTTCGTCTGGAAGGCGATCTCGTCGATCACCCGCACGATCTGCCCGATCTCGCGCGCCGCGTGGTCGATCTCGCCCATCGACCGCTCGAGGCCGTCGACCGCGGATTTCGCCGTCGCGGCATCCTTCGCGCCGCGCACCGTCTGCTCGCGCGCGGACGCGGATTCCTCGCTCGTGCGCGAGGTCTGCTCGCGCAGTTCGGTGACGGCGGCCGACATCTCCTCGATGCTCGCGGCCTGGCCGCTGGCGACGTTCGCGAGGCTCTCGCTCGCGGTCGCGAGCGTCGTCGCCTCGCCGGCGAGTTCGTCGGCGCTGCGGCGGACGCCTGCGATCGAGCCCGAAAGCGATTCGCCGAGCGCGTTGATCGCGTGGGCGATCGCGCCGAGCTCGTCGGTGCCGCGATCGGCGATGCGCGTCGCGAGGTTGCCGGCTGCGAGGGATTCGAGCGAGCGGACGGAGGCTCCGGCACGACGTCCGATCGAGCGCGCGAGCGGCACCGCGGCGCACGCGACGAGCGCGACCGCCGTGCAGGCGACGCCCGCAATCCACCACGCCAGCGTCGCGACGGGCGCGAGCACCTCGTCCCGCGCGATCGAACCGACGATCGCCCACTTTCGCCCGAGGAAATCGAACGGTGCGTACGCCACCATCGACGGCACGCCGGCCACGTCCTGCTCGAGGAAGCCGTGTTCACCCTGGATCGCGGTCGCGGCGAGCGTGCCGTAGGCGCTGGGCGTGCCCGCAGTCGGGGCCTTCGCAAGCCGGAGGTTCGTCCGGTACGAGCCGTCGTCGCCGACGAGGGCGACCTCGCCCGTCGCGCCGAGGCCGGCGGCGATGCCGCACATCGCGTCGAGCCTCTGGATCGGCACCTGCACGGCGATCGCGCCGACGACCTTCCCCGGCCCGCCGTCGGCGTCGTCCGCGCCGACGATGGGCGCCGCGATGAAGCCCGCGGTGGCGCCGTAGCTCGGCGCGTAGGCGGCGAAGTCGCACGCCGCCGCGTGCGTGCCGGGTTTCGCCGCGAGCGTCGTGCGCGCGAGCTTCGCGAGCGTGGTGCTCGCGATGAAGCCGTCGGACGTCGGCTGCGCGAAGTCGGTCTCCTTGAAGACCGAGTAGACCAGCCGTCCCTCGGCGTCGAACAGGAAGATGTCGTAGTAGCCGAATGCGTCGAGCACGCCGCGCAGGCGCGGATGATGTTCGGCGTGGGCGCGGTCGTAGGCGAGCGCGACGTCCGCCGCGTCGAGGAGTTGCTTCGATCCGACCGGATGCGTGTTGCGCGCGATGTAGAGGTCCTGCAGGACGCGCGCGTTCGGGTCCTGCGGGACGAGCGCGTCGGCGCCGCGCCAGTCGAGCCCAGCCGACCGGAAGCGCGCCGCGAGTTCGCGTTCGTGATGTTCGGCGATGCGCGTCGCGGCCGCTTCCGGCGCGAGGCCTGCGGCGGCTGCGTCGGTCGCGGCGCGGTCGAAGCCGTCGCGCAGCGCGTGGAGCGCGGCGAGCGTCGACGGCTCCGCGGCGATCGTGTCGACGTGCGCGCGCATCGTGGCGAGGTAGCCCTCGAGACTCTCGGCGCGCGCCGCCAGCGTCGCTTCGAACGAGGCGCGCCGTTCGTCGAGCAGCGCGCGTTCGGCGAGTTGCGTCGAGGCGATGCCGATCGCGAGGCTCGAGGCGACGACCGCCGCGACGCTTCCGAGGAACGTCCGCGGGCCGAGTCCGTTCCACCAGCGCTGCTTCGACGAGGCCGACGCGCGGCCCGCGGACTGGGCGGCCCTCTCTCCGGGCGCACGCTCGACCCGGGCGCCCGCTGGGGCCGTCGGCGAAGCGTCTGTCGTATGGAGGGACGATGACGTGGCGATTGACTTGTGCATGGAGGCTCCGAGCTGCGCGACGGCCATCGGCGCGTCGGAGTCGCAACTCCGCGGGCTCGGGGGGATCGCACCTCGATTGGGGTGGACGCCCGCCGCGCCCCTCGACCGAACCCGCGCGAGGCGGGTCGAGGCCGGACGTGGAAGCGCGGCCTTGCGCACCGCGGGAACGCGACAGCGGAAGCCCGGCGGCGCAGGTCGGTTATCCTGACGTTTCGACCTTGCGTTCGATTCGCCCCGGCCGCGTGCCGATGGAAGGCGCAGACTCGGCCCCGGTCTTCGGGCCGAACGACCGCCCGATGGAACTCCGACTCCGCACAGCATCCGCTCCGCTTCCGCCTGGAGTTCGATCGTGACCCTTCCGACGGCGCCGGGTGGTCCTCCGCCCTCGATGCCCTGGACTCCGATCCAGCGCGAGATGTTCCGCCGGTACCGCGAGGGGTCGGGAGGTGACCGGCCGTATCAGACGCAGTGGAGCTGCACCATCGAAGGGCGGGCGCCGATCGAGCTCCTCGAACTGCACTGGCGCGCGTTCCACCGACGTCACGAGGCGGTGCTCGGGTCGCGTCCCGACGTCGGTGCGCGTCGCGACGCCACGGTCGAGCCGACCATCGGCATCCATCCCGAAGGCGACGCGGGAGAGGCGCTCGGCGCCCTGCGCGAGCGACTGTGGCTGCGCGGCATCGATCTCGATGGCGGCGAGCCTCCCGTGCTCCTCGGCGTCCATCGCGGCCGCGAGCATGACACGCTGATCCTCACGGCGCACCACGCCTACATCGACGGCGGTTGCCGAGCGGTGATCCTGCGCGAGGTGATGGCGCCCGCATTCCGGGGCGAGCGCGAGCCGCTCGCGACCGAGGCGCCCGATTTCACGGTGTTCGCCCGCTGGATCGAGTCGCAGGGTTCGAGCGACGCCGTGCTCGGCTACTGGGGCGGCCGCTTCGAGGGCGCCGAGGTCGGGAGCGGTATCGGCTGGATGGAACTGCGGCGCGCGCGGCCCGGCCCCCGCGGCTTCGGCATCGCCCGCCGCACGCTCGGCACGGAGCCGACGGCCCGCCTGCATGCCGTGCTCTCGGCCTGTGGCGCCAGGCCATCGACGGCGTCGCATCTTGCGGTGGGGCTTCTCCTTGCGAGCGGCGCGGGCGCGCCGAGCGCGGCGTTCGGTTCGGTTCGCGCCATGCGCGACGTCCCCGTCGCGGGCGTGCGCGACATGGTGGCGAACCTCGTCAACATCGTCGGCGTCCGGGTGGACGCGCGTCCCGACGCCACGATCCGCGCGCTGCTCGCCGAGGCGCGCGGGCACGACGCGGGCGCGCGCTCGCACAGCGCGATCGCGATCCACGATCTCCAGCGGTTGGCACGGCTGGGTACGGGCGCGCCGCTCGAACTGCTCGTCGTGCACGCGGACGCGACGTTCGCCGAGACGGCGATCCGCGCGATGGGAACCGAGCGGATCCGGTCGGCCGAACTCAGGCAGCAGCCCGCCATGCCGATCGTGGTGTCGGTTGGATTCGGCGCGACCGTCGAGATCGCCGTCCAGTGGGATGACTCCCGCATCGACGGGCGCCGCGCCGAGGCGTTCGCCGACCGGCTGGTGCAGCTCCTCGCGGATCTCGCGGGCGACCCCGATCGATGCTGGTCCGAACTCGCGTGCACGACCGAACGCGATCGGGCGGAAGTCGCGCGCGTGGGCGACGGCGGCGACCCGACGTGGAACGCCGAGCGCCTCGACGACGCGTTCCTCGCATCGTGCGCTCGGAATCCCGGCGCGATCGCGGCGACGGATCTCGTCACGAACCTCGACTACGCGTCGCTGCGCGACCGGGCGCTGCGCATCGCTGCGGCGCTGGACGCAAGCGGTGCGGATCGCGCGAATCCCGTCGGTCTCTGCATGCCCCGCGACGTGCTGCTCCCGGCGTGCCATCTCGGCTGCTGGCTCGCGGGCCACCACTTCGTGCCGCTCGATCCCGAACTTCCCGACGAGCGCCTGCGGCTGCTCGCCGCCGAGGCCGGCGTGGCGGCGTTGATCGTCGGTGCAGCCGATCGCGCCCGCTGGGATGCCGAGGCCGCACGGGGAGTCGTTCGCATCGATCCGGCCGGTGAACTCCCCGCGCCGGCGGAGCCGCGCGCCGATCGGCTTCCGGCGGACCTCGCCTACGCGTTCTTCACCTCGGGCTCGACCGGCAAGCCGAAGCTGACGCTCGTCGAGCATCGGGGAGCGCACAACTACCTGCGCGGACTGCACGCCTACGGAGAGTTCCGCGAGCCGGTGCGTTCGGTGCAGGTCACGCCGGTCGGCTTCGATCCCTCGATGATCGAGGTGCATCTCCCGTTCCTGACGGGTGGTGTCGTCGGAGTCGTCCCGCCGGGGATGCACGTCGACTTCGACCGCATCGGCGAGATGGCCGATCGCATCCGCGCGAACTACATGACGCTCGTGCCGTCGGTGCTGACGCGGTTCGTGGAGCGGGTGCGCGCATGGGACGCGGCCCGGCTCTCGACGGTGCGCGTCGTCGCCTGCGGCGGCGAGGCGATGCCGTCCACGCTGCCCGCCGACTTCGAGGACGTGTTCGGCACGCGAGGCGCGCGTCTGATGAACGCGTACGGGCCCACCGAGACGTCGATCGGCGTCACGTCGATGTTCCTCGACCGGAACTCGCCGCACCCCGCGCCGATCGGCCGCGCGATGCCCGGCAACCGCCTGCGCATCGTCGATGACGCGCTGCGGACGCTTCCGGTCGGTGCGCACGGCGAACTCGTGGTCTTGGGAGTCCAGGTCGGGCGCGGATATCGCGGCGACTCCGCGCAGACCGCGGCGAAGTTCGTGCCGCTTCCGGATGGTTCGGGCACCGCGTACCGGACGGGCGATCGCGCCTCGATCGACGAGGAAGGCGTGGTCTGGTTCCACGGTCGGCTCGACTTCCAGTTCAAGGTGCGCGGGATGCGCGTCGAGGCGGGTGAGATCGAGCGCGCGATGAGCGAGGTCGAGGGCGTTCGCAGCGCGGTCGCGTGGTACGTGGGCGACGGCGTCGAGCGGAAGGTCGTCGGCTACTTCGAGCCGGACGAGGCATCGCTTGCGCCGGAGGGCGAGGCATCGCTTGCGCCGGAGGGCGAGGCATCGCTTGCGCCGGAGGGCGAGGCATCGCTTGCGCCGGA
>JBIIYI010000119.1:0-7885 GCA_044346895.1 Phycisphaerales bacterium | reverse complement strand
CAGGAGCAGGCCTTCATCGACCGCTACCGCGCCGGCCAGCGCGCGAAGCAGGCGCGCGGCCGCGAGACTCGTCTCGAGCGCTTCAAGGAGGAAACCCTCGTCGAGAAGCACGCCGAGATGGGCGTGATGAACCTCGACCTCCCCGATCCTCCGACGATGGGCGACTTCGCGTTCGTCGCGGAGAACATCTCGAAGTCGTTCGGCGACCGCGTCTGCTTCCGCAACCTCTCGCTCTCCGCGCGGCCGGGAGATCGCATCGGCATCATCGGCCCGAACGGCGCCGGCAAGACCACGCTCGTCCGCACGCTCCTCGGCGACCTCGAGAGCGATTCCGGCGAGATCAAGCGCTCGCCGCGGCTCTCGATCGGCTGGTTCCGCCAGACGCAGGACCACATCGACCGGAACCTCCTCGCCTGGGAGTTCCTGCAGAACACGATCCGCTCGCTCGAGGGCGCCCCGCGCGCGAGCGAGCAGGAGGCGCGCAACCTCGCGGGTGCGTTCCTCTTCACGGGCGAGGAGCAGGACAAGGCGATCGGCGACCTCTCGGGCGGCGAGCGTGGACGGCTCGTGCTCGCGTCGCTCATCGCGAGCGCGAAGAACCTGCTGGTCCTCGACGAACCGACGAACCACCTCGACATTCCGAGCGCGGAGCGCCTCGAGGAGGCGCTCGACAAGTTCGGCGACGTCGACCGCACGAAGATCGGCGGCAAGGGCGGGCACGGCGGCGTGCTGCTCCTGATCTCGCACGACCGCGCGCTGCTCGACGACGTCTGCGACAAGCTCGTCGTCCTCGACGGCGACGGCAACGCGCGCGTCTTCGACGGTTCCTACCGCGATTGGGAGGCGAAGCAGAAGGCCGAGGCGGCGGAAGCCGCGGCGCGCGCGCGAAAGCCGGAGTCGAAGGCCCCGTCGCAGCAGTCGTCGAAACAGGCCGCTCCCGCGAAGCAGGCCGCATCGAGCGCCGCACCGCGTGCGTCTTCGGGCACCCCCGCCGGAAGCGCGACCAAACCGTCTTCCGCACCCAAGCCGGGCTCCGGCAAGCAGCGCAGCAGATATTCGAACCTGGCCCTCGAGAAGATCGAGGCGCGCATCGCCGACATCGGCCGCGAACTCCTGGAGATCGACTTCGAGTTCGCCGATCCGAAGACGGCGAGCGACGCCGTGAAGACGAAGAAACTGCTCGCCCGACGCGACGAACTCGGTCGCGAGCAGTCGGAACTCGAAGAGGAGTGGATGCGCAAGAGCGGCTGAGGTCAAGTTCGGCCGAGGCCAGTGCGGCTGAAACCGGGCGCGGTTGAAACCAAGCGCGGTTGAAACCAAGCGCGGCTGAAACCAAGTGCGGCTGAAACCAAGTGCGGCTGAAACCCAGCGCGGCTCAAACCAATGTGGCTGAAACGAGGCGCGATTCACGACGGGCGCGGCTCCCGCGCCGCGTGCCATCTCCGCTCCGACCGCGTTCCATCGATGCTCCGACGCGTCGACGCGATCGACCGACCGACTGGACCGATCGGGCTCGGCGGCGCGTTCGATCGGTCGCCTGCGTGCCGGCGTGCGGCGTCTCCACGAAAACCGTCTCCACGAAAACCGTCTCCACGAAAACCGTCTCCACGAGAGCCCTCGTGCGGTCGCCTGCGATGCGCGTGACTCGGATGCGCGTGACTCGGATGCGCGTGACTCGGATGCGCGTGACTCGGATGCGCGTGACTCGGATGCGCGTGACTCGGATGCGCGCGCTCGCGCGCGCCTCGGCCCATCCTCAGGCCGTGTATGAAGCGCGAAGCATCGCGCCATCCTCGAGTTCGACCTCGATCGTGCCGACCTGCGAGAGCCCCTCGAGCGAGAGATAGGTCGAGAAGAGACCCGCCTCGGTCGCCTTCACCTGTCGAGTCCCCAGCACGATGCCGTCGCGATCCTTCACGACGACGCGCACCGCGGCGGCACGTCCGACGCCAAGTCCCTGCACGAGCACGTGGCCGCGCTCGGTTGCGGGCCCGCCGGCAGCGCCCGCGGCGTTCGCGCCGATCGCGCCCGCGCGGGCGGCTCGCTGCACGAATGCCTGCACCAGCGCGTCGGTTGATCCACCCACGCAGGCAAGCTGCACTCGGCTTGCGCGCGAGAGATCGAATCCGGCGACCTCCGCAGCGGCATCGAGGCTCTCGGCGCTCAACGCGCGCTCGTTGACACCCGCGGCGAGTTGAAGCGCCGTTCGGGAGAGCTGCTGGTTGAAGTAGAGCGCGACCAGCAGGGCCGCGAGCAGGAAGAACGAGGCGACGCGCCAGAACAGCTGACGCTGCGGCTTGACGATGGCGCTCCGCGCCGCCACCTCCGCGAGGATCCTCCGCATGGACTCGGCGGTGATCGCATCGCCGGCGTCCGCCGCGACGCGGTCCGGCCGCGCGAAGGCCGACATCCGGGGCCCGATGGTCGCGATGGGAGCGGCGGCGACCGCATCGGACTCCATCTCCTCGAGGAGGCGCGCCATCGTCCGCAGCCGCAGCGCGGACGACGGCTGCTCGGACGCATCGCGGAAGAGCGGATCGATGGCCATGCGCGCCTGCAGCGCCGAAACCTCGGACTGCACCGACGACGCGGACGCTGCGAGGGCGCGCTCGAAACGCGCGAGCTCGACCTCGTCGAGAACCCCGAGCATCTCGAACATCGCGTGCTCGAGCAGTTCGTCGCGCGTCATCGAAGGCGCCGTGGATGTCCGGTCTGAATCACGCATGCACATGCACCGTCGGAATCACCAGCCGGCGGCTGCCGAAGCCGCTTCCAATCACTTCCGCCGCCGCGTCGAAGGCGCACGTCGGTTCCAACACCCGTCCGTCATCGGCGTCGTCGGGTCGGCGTCGTCGGGTCCGCATTGTCGGGACCGCGTCGTCGGGTCCGACGTCGCCCGCCCGAGCGGGCCGGAGCAGGCGCTCCCGGACGCCTGAAGGGACGATCCTGAAGCGACCAACCGGAGGGAACGGCCTGAAGCGACGCTCCCGGCCGAACCGCTTGAAGTCGCGACCTCCGTACGTCCCCGCCACGTCTGCGGTTGCGCGCTCCGCGCCGCATTCTGAATCACGGCCTCGCGTCGTGGATAAAAATCCCTTCAAGATCGACCGCATCGCGCCCCGGCGGGATCGGCACCGCCTCATGCCCCCTCCTCCGCGCCCTCGAGTTCCCGCAGACGGGTCAGCCCGCGGCTGAGCGCGCTCTTGATCGTGCCAAGGGGAGTCTGCAGCTGCTCGGCGATCTCCCGAAGGCTGAAACCCTGGAGGTACGCCCGCTCGATCACGGTGCGCTGCAGCTCGGGAAGCCTGTTCAACTGCCGACGCAGACGATCCCGACCCTCGGCACCCTCGGCGCTTCCGACGGGCTCCGGTCTCGCGACCGCGCCCCCGGCATCGGCGCGACCGGCGTCGAGCTCCGACCGATCCGGGCGCGCCGACTGGCGCCGCAGACGGTCGATCAGGTGCCGCCGCGAGATCAGCATCACCCACGTCACGAGCTTCGCGCGATGGGGATCGAACCGATCGGCCGTCCGCCAGAGCCGCACGAAGACCTCCTGCACTGCGTCCTCCGTCTCCGCGCGAGATCGCAGCACATGCCGGGCCGATTGAAACACAAGAGACCCAAATCGACGGTAAAGCTCGTCGAGAGCCGCCTCGTCCGAGGCGGCGACCCGCTGCATGAGTTCCCAGTCGGTTCGTTCCTGTGCGTCCAAGCGAGACCTTCTTGGATGACCTGATGGAGACTTGTCGGATCAGACGGTGCTGAGGACGGGGATGGAAAGGGAGCCCAGGGGCCTTGGGAACTGACCTGGCGGCTGTGGAACGATCGAATGCGCCTCGAACCGAGCCGCGCCCGGCACACCCCTTGGGCCGTCGCGCCAACCTGCGCAACATGCCTCCGGCTTCCGGCGTCGCAACATCCTGCGGGGCCGAGCCTTCGATGCATCACGCAAACATTCACTCAAGCATGCACTCAATCCACGCACTGGGGGGCCGAAACCCCTCGGGTCACCACCCGATTGGATGCCGGCGAGGGTCGGGCATCGGCCCGCACCGAGCACTTCGGCCACGGCGAACTCCCGTGGCGCTGAGAATGTAACCGGGTTCTCACCGCTTTCCAACCAATCCGATTCCCTTCGCCGCATTCGGAAGTAACCTCTTCGTCAGGCATTCCGCATCCAGATCGACCCGCCTCGGCGAACCCAAGGGTCATCCCGGGCCGAGAATACGGCCCTCGAGCACGATTTCAGACCCTCGTCCGGCAAGAACCGAGCCGCCCGTACGTATCTCCCGTGAACCGAAGCCGCGCGTCCCGGCCCGGAGAGTTGCACGAAGTCAGGAACCGAAGAAAGACCGCCCTCTCGACCCGTATCGGAGTCGCTCCGCGTGTCCCCCGATCGACACCGCCACAATCCCGCCGCGTCAGGGCTGACAACAGCCCGCGACGTCGGTTCCAACGGGCGGAGTTCGGATCGCGGATCTCCGGCGGGCTTCACGATCTTCGAACTCCTCGTCGTCATCTCGATCGTCACGATCCTGACCGGGATTCTCATGCCGGTCCTCTCGAACGCCCGCGCCGCCGCCGGCCGCGTGCGGTGCATGAGCAACCTTCGCCAGATCGGCTGCGGGCTCAACGAGTACGCCGAACGCCACAACGACTGCGTCCCACGCCTGACCGCCGTCGCGAACCGATCCACCGCGCAGTGGGGTGAGGCGATGGCGCTGACCTCGCAGGCCGGTACGTACCTCGACGGCCTGGGCCTCCTCATCAAGACGCTCGACATCACCGATCCGCGCCTCTTCTACTGCCCGTGCCACATGGGCGACCATCCCTACGAGCGCTACCAGAACGTCCTCGAGGGCCGCGATCTCACCCTCGGCGGCATGGGCCTGATCTACGGCAACTACCACTACCGCAGCCACATGGACCCGACGTCGGAGAATCCGAACCTCTCGCTCCTGAAGGGCCGCAACCTCTCGAGCGTCGTGCTCGTGGTCGACGGCATGCGCACGCGCCGCGACTTCAACCACGCGACGGGCACGAACCGCCTGAAGGGCGACGGCAGCGTGGACTGGCATCTCGATCACGGCAACATGATCTACAAGGCACTGCCGATCGAGCCGACCAACTCCTTCGTCGGCAACGACATCTTCGTCGATGCGTGGCGGTGGATCGACGCGAAGCCGCAGTCGGACGAGTCGGAGAACTCGTAACGCCGCCCGATCCCGGCGTCCCGCGCCGGGACCAACCCGGTGCGGGGCTCACTCCTCGCGCGCGAGGTCGACGACCTGCGCGCGGTGCCTCCCGAAACCGAAGTCGACGATCTCGGAGCGCATCGCCCTCCACGGCGCACGCACGAGCGTGAGATCGATGCCGAGGAACGACCACTCCCGCGGATAGCTCGCACCCCAGCCGGTTCCCGCCGTCGCGAAGGCCTCATGGGCGTCGTCCGCGAGCAGCCCGAGCGACGCGCTGCCGCGCGGCACGTTGAAGTCGCCGCAGAAGATGTCCGGCACGGCGATTCCGCGCTCCTCGCGGGCCGCATGCAGGTCCGCGCGCAGCGAGCGGATCGACTGGTAGCGCGGCAGCGTGGTCCTGCTCGGGAGATCGACCGCCTCGATCCGGATCGGCCCGAGCGCGGTCTCGCAGCGGATGCTCGAGACGTAGCGGTCGCGCGCGGCGAGGATCGGCTGCGCCTCGCCGATCGCTCCCCTCGAGCAGACGAGGTACTTGCCCGCGCCGGCGATCGAGTAGCCCGCCTGACCGAGTTCGCGCGAGCATTCGCGCGCCAGCGGCATTCCCGGATCGGTGATCACGACGACGTCGGGCTCGAGGGCCCGCAGGCGCCGCGCGGCCTCGACGGCGAAGTCGGAGGCGAGGTCGCTCGGGTTCCAGTGGACGAGGCGAATCGCGCCCTCGGGCCGCGCTTTCGGAAACCCCCAGATGACGAGGAGCGATCCGGCGAGCATGCACGCTCCGATGCCGTTCCAGACGACCAGCCGTCGCGCCTCGCGCTCGCTCCGCACCACCTTCTTCGCAAGGATGAGCAGTGCGAGGAGCCACAGGCACGCGCCGGCCGCGAGGACGAAGCGCGGCGTCCACCAGAGCCACTGAAGTCCGAAGAAGCGGTCGGTCAGGACGCTCGAGACGAGGATCGCGAGGAGCGCGAGCACCGCCGGCGCCTTCGCGATCCGAAACAGCGTCCACGCCGCGATTCCGTCGCCTTCGGGCTCGGGCTCCGTCATCCGACCGCCTCCGCGCGACGCGCGCTCACCACGCCCTCCGCGCGATCGCGCGCGGAGAGCACGCGCGCGACCGCGGGCCCGACGCCGCGCGCCGCGCAGATCACGGCGTCGTTCGCCGACAGGCGGCGGCCGCACGAGAGGTCGATGTCGGATCCGTCGGTGTCCCCGATCCACGCCCCCGCTTCACGGGCGAGGAGGATCGCGCCTGCGTGATCCCAGAGGTACTTGCCCGGGCCGCTTCCGCGGCGGCTGTAGGCGACGTCGGCGAGGCCCGCGATCACATGCGCGTACTTCGCCTGGCTGTCGGAGTGGACGAGTTCGCAGGCGAACCCGGCGTCGCGTCCGACCGCAAGCCGCGCATCCATCTGGCGCGGCGTGGCGCGCGCGGGGGCGACCACTCGGACGGGTTCATGCGGTGCGAGCGCGACCTGCGAGACCTCGGCGCGGGTGGACTCCCCGCCCACGAGCGGATGCCACCAGGATCCGCCTCCCTTGACGGCGCTCAGCAGCATCCCCCCGAGCACGGTCGGGTATCCGTTGGACGCGAAGACCACCTCGCCTCGTCGGAGGAGCGCGAGACACGGACACCAGTGGTCCTCATCGATGAATCCCTGCGTGCCATCGATCGGGTCGAGGACCCACGCGAACTCGACGCCGCGCGTCGATCCATCGAGACCACCCGAGGTCAGCGCGCGCTGGATCCCCGCCTCGCCTCCCTCGTATCCCCAGGATGCGAGAAGCCGACGGCAATGGGCCTCCGCGGCGGGCTTGCCCCCGATCGACGCGAGATCCTCCTCCGCGATCGTCGGGACCGGTCCGAAGTCAGCCTCGAGCCGACTGAGGATCAGGATCTGCAGCGCCACGTCGACGGCCGTCACGACCGAACCGTCGACCTTCCGGACGATCGCCTCGGGCGGCAGGTCCCGTCGGGCGGCGATGGCGAGGTTCGTGGCGTCCTGCACCGCGTCGCAGGCGAGGTCGAGGTCATCGAGATCGATCTTGGGGGACCCCGTGGGCATCCTCGGAGGGTAGCACGGCTCCGGTGCCATTTCGGCAGGCCGGATCGACCGCCGTCGCGGACTGTCACCCCTTCGGCGCGCGGACGCCCGACTTCGGCTGGCACGACCGTTGCATTGCCGCGCCCACCCCGGACGAACCGGTCCGGGTTGGCAGTCAGCGTCAGTCGCCCCCGGCAACCCCGCGGGCGGGAAGGAACCCTCACCATGTCCAACGGAACCAGCAAGATCATCGGCATCGACCTCGGCACCACGAACTCGTGCGTCGCCATCATGGAAGGCGGCCAGCCGAAGGTCCTCATCAACGCGCAGGGCAACCGCACGACCCCCTCGGTCGTCGCCTTCACCGACAAGGGCGAGCGCCTCGTCGGCCAGCCCGCGAAGCACCAGCAGGTCACGAATCCGAAGAACACCATCTACTCCATCAAGCGCTTCATGGGCCGCCGCGGCGGCGAGGTCGCGAAGGAGCAGAAGATGGTGCCCTACGCCGTGCTCGGCGGAAGCGACGACCTCGTGAAGGTCGACGTGCGCGGCAAGCAGTACACCCCGCCCGAGATCTCGGCGATCGTCCTCCAGGAGCTCAAGAAGGTCGCGGAGGACTACCTCGGCGAGAAGATCGAGCGC
>JBIIYI010000118.1:0-7899 GCA_044346895.1 Phycisphaerales bacterium | reverse complement strand
CTCCCCTTGTGCCTTCGCAGCGCGGTGTACCGAATCTCGGCCGACGCATACTTCGGATTCGAGCAGGGGAACGTGAAGGCGGTCGCGAAGAAGGACTCGAGGTTTCCGCTCCCCGTGGCGAACGCCTCGCCACAGCCGGCGGTCGGCGCGCACTGACCCGACACCGTGGCCGCCGCGACGGACATCGCGCAGGTCCCCGGGCTCGTCTCGAGATCCTCGGTCGTGTTGGTCATTCCCCCATTCGGGCACGCGCCCCACTTCACCGTCGCGCGCGCGTAGGTGAAGCGCGCGAAGCAGTTCGACGCGTCGCTGGTCGATGCGATGAAACCAAAGGCAACCGCCGACGCGGCGCACCCGATCGCCGAAAGGCGAACCATCCCGAACTTCTGCATGATGAGCTCCTCGAGGTCGAAAGGGCGCAGACGAGCGCCCGTGTGGTCTCAACCACTATGAAGAGTTCATACGACACTTCATGCGTCGCGTTTGGCGATTTGTCGGTCAATCATCGAAATTCCTCTCCACACATCGAAGCGCACCGTCGTCCCAGCGATCGACCAGTCGGGCACGCCGAGCGCAGGAGCATCGTCGCCACGCTTCACCACCACGCGCTCGCGCGCCGCAAGTCGCGCCTGCGCAAGGAGTTCCGCCGCATCATCGTCGGCGCCGACAACCGCGCGCAAGGCGACCATCTCCTTCCGCGGAAGCGCGCTCGCGCGGCGCTTCGGCGGAAACATCGGGTCGATCAGCACCGCGTCGGGAGCCTCCGCCGTCCCCGAGCGCTCGGCGAGCCACTCCCGCGCATCCGCGTGGACGAGCTGGATCCGCGCCCCGATCAACTCCGAAAGGCGCGCATCGCGCCCGGCACGCGCAAGTCCATCCAGTGCCAGCAGATAGACCGCGCGATGGCGCTCGATCGCCGTAACCTCGAGGCCGGCGGCCGCGAGGAGGAAGGCGTCGCCGAGGAGCCCCGCGGTCGCGTCGACCACGCGCCGCGCGGTGCCCATCGCGCGCACGACCGGCATCCCGCGCGCCTCGGACGCGCCGCCGCGCAAACGGATCGCGGCAAGGTCGCACCGGACCCCCCGCCTCTCGGGCTCGCCCTCGCGGCGAAGTTCGAGAAAGGACGCCGGATCGCCGTCCGCGCCGACGCGCGCGAGCGCGAACCCCGCAGGAACGCCCTCCACCCCGCTCACGCCTTCGCGAGCCCGCGCTCGAGGTCCTTCCACAGATCCTCGACGTGCTCGACGCCGACCGAGAGCCGCACGAGCGAGTCGCTGATCCCGAGCTCCGCACGCATCGCCTCGGGCACGCTCGCGTGGGTCATGATCGCGGGGTGCTCGATGAGGCTCTCGACGCCACCGAGGCTCTCTGCGAGCGCGAAGAGATGCACGTTCTCGAGGAAGCGCCGGCTCTCCGCGATGCCGCCCTTGAGGAAGATCGTGATCATGCCGCCGAACGCGGGCCTTCCGTCGAAGCGCATCTGCCGCGCGGCGAGCGCGTGCTGCGGATGGCTCGCGAGTCCCGGATAGACGACCTTCGCCACCTTCGCGTGCGCCTCGAGTCGCCGCGCGATCTCCATCGCGCTCGCGCAGTGGCGCTCCATGCGCACGTGCATCGTCTTCAGTCCGCGCAGCGCGAGGTACGCGTCGAACGGCCCCATGACGCTGCCGATCGCGTTCTGCATGAAGCGCAGCTTCTCCGCGATCTCGCGCGAGCCGGTGACGAGCGCGCCGCCGACCGTGTCCGAGTGGCCGCCGCAGTACTTCGTCGTCGAGTGCATCACGATGTCGGCGCCGAGTTCGATCGGCCGCGTGAGCATCGGCGTCGCGAAGGTGTTGTCGACGACCGACACCGCGCCCGCCGCGCGCGCCATGCGGCAGACCGCCTCGATGTCGACGAGCTTCAGCGTCGGATTCGTCGGCGTCTCGAGCCAGACCATCTTCGGCCTGTGCTCGCGGATCGCGGCCTCCGCCTTCGAGAGGTCGGAGAGGTCGACATGCACCACCTTGTAGCCGGCGCTCCGCCTGCGCACGCGATTGAGGAGGCGGTTCGTGCCGCCATAGACGTCGTCCATGCAGACGATCGTGTCGCCCGCGTCCATCAGTTCGAGCGCGGTCGCGATCGCGGCGAGGCCCGACGCGAAGGCGAAGCCGCCGCAGGTCCGCTCATCTCCCTCCGCGAGCCCCGAGCGCTCGAGCGTCGCGATGCAACGCTCGAAGGCGAAGCGCGTGGCGTTGTGGCTGCGCGAGTACTCGTAGCCCTTGTGGACGCCGGGCGATTCCTGGATGAAGGTCGAGCTGGTGTAGATCGGCGGCATCACCGCGCCCGTGGTCGGATCGGCGTGCTGGCCGCCGTGGATGCAGTCGGTCGCGAGATGGGCGCTGGATGGGCTCGTCATGTCGTGTTCCTGCCGCGGCACGCCGCGGAAATCGCTGGAATCGGTCGGATGCCGGGGTGAGGCGGGCGCGGGAAGCGCACCGCGCTCAGAGCTGCTTGCGCAGGTAGTTGATGAGGTCGATCTTCGTGATGAGGCCGTAGAAGTGCTTCTCGTCGGCGACGACCGCCACGCGGTCGGCGCGGAAGATCGGCATGAGGTCGTTCACGCTCGCGGTCGGACGCACGCTCTCGACGCGGCTCGACATGTAGTCGCGCACCGGGCGCGTCGCGCAGTCGCGGTCGCGCACGAGCGCCATCAGCACGTCCGACTCGTCGAGGATGCCGACCACATGGTCCTTCTCGTCGACGACCGCCATCTGCGAGATCGAGAACATGCGCATGCGCCTGATCGCCTGCACGACGGGCAGATCGGGCGTCAGGCAGTAGTCCTCCTTCTCGAGGTGCCTGCGCGCGACGAGGTCGCGGATGTCGCCGTACTTCGGCCGCTCGATGAAGCCGTTGTCGACCATCCAGAAGTCGTTGAACATCTTCGAGAGGTACTTGGCGCCGTTGTCGCAGATGAGCGTGACGACGCGCTTCGGCTCGGTCTGCTCGCGGCAGTAGCGGAGCGCCGCGGCGAAGAGCGTGCCGACGGAGGATCCGGCGAGGACGCCTTCCTTCCTCAGCAGTTCGCGCGCGGTGTGGAACGCCTCGCCGTCGGGGATCGCGTAGGCCTTCTTGACGAGCTCGAGGTCGCAGATCGACGGGACGAAGTCCTCGCCGATCCCCTCGACGAGCCACGAACCCGGAGGCACCTGCCTGCCCTCGTTCACGAGCGGCGTGAGGATCGAGCCGACCGGATCGGCGAGGATGATCTCGCACGCCGGATTGCGTTCCTTCAGGTAGTGGCCGACGCCCGACACGGTGCCGCCCGAACCGACGCCGGCGACGAACGCGTCGATCCTCCCCTCCATCTGCTCCCAGATCTCCGGGCCGGTCGACTCGTAATGCGCCTTCGGATTGGCTTCGTTTGCGAACTGGTTCACATAGAAGGCGTCGGGATCATCACGGGCGATCCGCTCGGCGACGTCCTGGTAGTACTCGGGGTGGCCCTTCGCGACGTCGGAGCGCGTGAGGACCACCTCGGCGCCCATCGCGCGCAGGTGCGAGATCTTCTCGTCGCTCATCTTGTCGGGAACGACCACCGTGAGGCGGTAGCCCTTCTGCCCGGCGACGAGCGCGAGCGCGAGCCCGGTGTTGCCGGCGGTCGCCTCGACGATGCGTCCGCCCTTCTTCAGCTTGCCCGCCTTCTCCGCGGCGTCGACCATGGTCACCGCGATGCGGTCCTTGATCGAGTTGCCCGGGTTCATCGACTCCATCTTCACGAAGAGCCGGCACGGACCGGTGTCGATCCGCGTGATCTCGAGCATCGGCGTGTTGCCGATCATCTCGAGGATGTTGTGGAAGACGGGAGCCGTGGCGCGCGCGCTGGACATTCCCTGAGTGTACAGAGCCGACCGGACGCCGCAGGAGCTTGGAAACCGGGCCGTGTCCGCCGCGGACTCGGCTCAGACCGAGCCCGACCAGCGACCGTTGCGCCACCAGGGCTTGGCGGGATCGACCTGCCAGAGCGCCGCGGGATCGTTCGGGTCGATCTCGATCAGCGGCTCGTCGCCGCGCAGCAGGATGTCGAGCGAGATCATCCGCGCATCGCCCCTCCGCAGCGCAAGTTCGAGGAGGAGCAGCCGCCGCACCGTCTCGGGATCGGGAAGCACCCCGCTGCCGCCCTTCATGGCGTCGAGCGTGGCCCGGAAGCCGCCGGCCCCGCCGGGAATCGCGTCGCCGAGTTCGTCGAGCACGGCGTCGGCGTCGGCCTGCCGCAGCACGTTGAGCGCCTTGCGTCCCTCGCCGCGCCGGTAATAGCTGAAGGCGCGCGAGAGCGCCTCGATCTGCTCGGGCTCGACGCGGAACGCGCGCAGCGCCCCGCCGCGCCCGCCGACGATCTCGGCCGCCGCGAGTGCGCGCTCGCGTTCGCGCCGGTCGGTCGCGAACTGCGCGAGCGCAAGCAGCGCGCTGCGACCGAGCCGCTCGCTGTCGAGGGCGCCGGCAAGTCCGAAGAGTTCACGCGCAAGCTGCCGCTCGCCCTCGCTCGAGGCCGCGTCGGCGACCTCTTCCGCGAGGACGAGGTAGTCGAGTGGGCGCATCGGGTCGAGGGCCTCCAGGCGCTCGGACCAGCGGTTCGAGGACGACTTCGCCGAACCGGCCGCAGATCCGGCCGCTGCAGCCTGCCCCGGCGCCGGAACGAGGCCGCCGGCCAGTCCGACCTCGGTCGCCGCGAGGGTCGACGCGAGGATCGACGCGAGCGCGAGCGCCGCGAGGGTCGACGTACCGGCAGAAATCAGGCGGACGGAGCCGCGCGTCGCGCGGGCTCGACGCCGGAAACCGATGGCGCCGGCAATCAGGTCACGCATCACGTCACGCATCGTCATCCCTCCTCGTCGCCTGCGGCGCGAGCACTTCGGACAGGACCGACAGCATCGCGCGCAGATCGCCCTCCGCCTGCTCCACCGCGCCGCCCGCCGCGGTGCGCGCGCGCCGCGCGGCCGCGAGGATCTCGACGAGCTTCGACTGGAGCGCGGGCTGCCGCGCCGACACGAGCATCGCGGTGTAGTCGAGGATCGCCGGCGTCTCCGCCGCCATCCTCTGCGTCACGCTGCGGGCGATGCCGCGGCGCGCGGCGCGCAGCCGCTCGATCTCGTCGATGGGCGCCGGGAACGGCGTCGCGAGGAACTTCGTCGCGGCCTCGTCGCGCAGCGCGTCGGCGAGCGCGGTGAGCGCGCGGTCGGCGCGAGGGGTCGCCGAGATCGCCCCGCCCGAGCGTCCGAACGTCGCCGCGAGCGTCGTCGCGAGCGCCGCGACCTCGGCCGAAGCGGCGTCGACCGCGTGATCGCGGCTGTCCTCGAGCATGTGGATCTTCTCGATCAGCCGAGCGCGCGCCTCCGACTGCCAGTCGGCGCCGACGACCGTGGTCCCCACGAGGCCCGACACGAGCTGCGAGCCGGTCGTGCCGCCGACGCCGTCGGCGAGGACGTCGAGCACCGCGCGGAGCACCTCGGGGCCGTTCGCATAGCGGTCGACGAGGGTCGTCGCGAGCGCGTCGCGAACGTCGGGCTGGTTCCCGCGCAGGGCCTCGAACGCGACGACCTGCGCGTCGATCGGCCCGAGGTCGCCCGCACCTGGCCGCGCCGCGAGCGTGCGCGCGAGGTCGATGCGCTGCTCGACGCCGCGTCCGGCCGCGCGCCACGCGGCCGCGAAGTCGCCGTCGCGGACGCCCGACGCGGGAAGTCCCGCGCGTTCGCCGGTCGGCGAGGCGTTCCACTCCTTCGCCTCGCGCGCCATGAGCGACACCATCTGCTCGTCCGCGGCCTTCATCATCTTCTCGTCGCCAAGTTCGAACGCCCGCACGACGCGCGCGGCGGCGAGCGCGGCGGCCGCGTTGCGCAGCCGATCGGCGGCGTCGCCCTCGGGAAGACCGTCGAGGAGCGCGAGGTTCTTGCGCCACCCGTCGAGACGAGAACCCTCGACGAGGATCGACTGCCCGATCGCGGTGCTCCCGACCGAGGGGAACGCCGCGAGGACGCGCTCCGCGAGCGCCGCGCGGCTGGCCGTGTCGGCGTTCGTCGCGAGGACGAGGTCGGGCCCGTACCACGCGATGCCGAGATCGGCGTCGAGGAGGCTCGTGAACACCCAGATCCGCGACGGCGGAATGGCCTGGTCGACGATCCACGACGCGAGCGCGTCGCGGACGGCCGGCGCATCGGAACCGCGGCCCGTGTAGTCGAGCATGTGGATCGCGTAGGCGAGGAAGTCGACGAGCGGACCGGGCTTGTCGAGCGCGCCCGGCGAGCGGAGCACCGCGTCGATCGCCTCGGTCGCGGCGCGGGCGCGCAGGACGGGCGAGGTCGCGGCGACCTCGACGGCCTGCGTCCACCGCGAGGCGTCCTCGAGGTCGGTGATCGAGCCGAGCGCCATGTCCTCCGCGAGCTCGCGCGCGCCGCGCGCGAGTTCTCCCGTCGCGCTCGCGCCGAAGGGATCGGGCGTCTGCCCGCGCGGGATCGCGACCGAGCGCAGGCGCATCTCCTCGCGCGCGGCGGCGGCCACCTCGGGCGGCTGCGTCGCGTCGAGCGCGATCGCGCCGAGGACGCCCGCGCCGAACGCCGTGCGCCAGATGCGCTGCCACGGCGCGAGGCCCGCGCGATTCGCGTCGGCGATCGAGCCCGGCACAAGCTGCATGAAGCGCCGGAGCGCGTCGGAACCGCGCAACTCGCGCGCGCACTGCGATGCGGCGCGCACGACGTCCGCGCGGTAGCCGGTGGCCGCGGGCCATGCGTCCGCGGCGGCCGAGAGCGCGGCGGCGGCGCGCGTCGCGGGCGCCTCGCCGAGCTTCCCCTTCGCCACGCGGATCTGCCTCGAGGTGTCCTCGAGGTCGCCGATCCACTGCGCGCCCGAACTCGCGGCCTCGCCCACCGACTTCGGCTGCTTCGAGGGCACGAAGCCCGGGGCGCGCGGGAACTTCGCGGGCGCGGCGAGCGCGGCGACCGGCGCGATCGTCTCGCCGTTGGCGCCGGTCGTGACCTCGACCGGACGGTCGGGCGCCTCGGGAAGTGCCGGCGCCACGGTCCTCGCCGGCGTCGCGACGTCGACCGGCGCCTCCTCCGAGCGGAAGAAGAGCCACGCGAGCACGCCGATCCAGACCAGCGCCATGCCGCCGAAGAGGACGGCGAGCCGGATCTGCGAACCCTGCGAACCGCTCGTCACCTCCGCGCGGATCACGTCGTTGATGCGGCCGAGGACGCGTTCCACCGCGCCTTCGGCGGCGTCGGTGCTCGTGCGCGGCACCGGCGACTGGAGCCACGCCGAGCGCGCGTCGCGACCGACGTCGCCCATCGCGCCGCGCAGGCCGTCGCCCTCCGAGAGAAACGCGGTCAGTCCCAGCACGATCCGGTCGAGGTGCTCGACCGACACGCCGTACTCCTCCGCGACGGTCGCAAGGCGCTTCGCGCTCTTCGCGTTCCATCCGCCGGAGACGACGAGGAGCGCGAGCGCGAGCCGGTCGAAATCGGTGAGATCCTCGGCGGTCAGGCCGCGCCCCGCCGAACCCGCGCCCGGCGTCGCGATCGCGGCGGGCTTCAGGACGGGCCTCGAAGTCGGGTTCGCGGCGGGATTCGCCCCGCCCCCCGCATCGTCGCCCGCGGCGCCGATGCCGGCCGAACGCAGCTTGCGCGCGGCGCGACGCGCCGCCGAGGGATGGAGCGGTCCCTTCGCGACGAGCGCGACCTCGGCCTGCAGTCGGTCCGCGGCGTGCTCGAGCTGCTGCACGACGCGGCGCGCCTCGGCGCCGTCGCCGAGCGGGTGCCGACGCACCGCGTCGATCCGCCGCTCGAGCGCGGCCTCGATCTGCCCGCTCTTCAGTTCACCCTCGGGGAGTGCGAGGAGCGCGCGGTCGTCGACGCCTTCCTCGAT
>JBIIYI010000117.1:0-7912 GCA_044346895.1 Phycisphaerales bacterium | reverse complement strand
GCGCGGGCAGCGCTCCGGCGAGCGCGTCGACCGCGGGTGCGAGTTCGACGAGGAACGCCCGCTGCCCGGCGCGATCGAGACCGCACGCGGTCGCGGTCGCGAGGATCCCATCGGGGAGGAACCCGCCGAAGGCAGGCTCCCGGGGATCGAGGAGGTGGCCCACTCGTTCGAGGCGCAGCGCCGTGCGCGCCGCGGCATCGAGCGGCATGCCGAACGCCGCCGCCAGCGTCTTCGCGCGCGCATCGTCGAACTCCGCCTCGCAGCGCACGACGTCGGGAAGTTCGCGCCACGCCTCGAGGTCGCGTCCGCGCGCGCCTGCGGCATGCTCGACGCGCCGACGCGCGAACATCGCCGAAGCGGAGGAATCACCCTCGGGCCGAGACGCGATCCACGATCGCAGGAAGGCGTCAAGCACGGGCTCGATCTCGTGGCGCGGCCGATCGATCCCGTCGAGCCAAAGCGCGACGCCGACGCGGCGGAGGTCCGACGCGGATGGCCGCGGCGCCTCGGCATCGCCGCCACCGTCCGCAGCGACGTCGTCATCCGAACCCGTCCCCGACGCACGGCCGTCGTCGTCGCCACCGCCTTCATCGAGGAAGCGATGCTCGAAGTTCGTGCGGAAGAGCCGCTCGCGATCCGCATCCACGTCGGAGTGCGGGATGGGGCCGGCGTCGCCGACATCGTCCCGGTCGCGCGGCGCGGTCGCAGGGACGCCGGCAAGTCGCGCAAGCCGCGCATCGAACGATTCCGCCGCCGAAGACTGCGCCGCGCGCTCGAATCGCGCGCGAAGCTCCTCGGAACCAGTCGACCCGAACGCGAACGCGAGGTCCCGCGGAACACCGCGGCCGCTCGGCACCTCGATCCCGGGCGAGAAGCTGCGCTCGTCGGCGAGGACGCTGCGATACGCGGTGACGCACTCGGCGATGAAGCGCCGTCGCTCCTCGCGCACGGCGCGCTCGGCCGACCCGCGCGCGGCGTCGTCGAGCGCGCGATCCTCTCGGATCCGCCGCAGGAGCCGCTGCGTCGCGCGCCACGGCTCGACGATCCCCTCCGCGAATCCGCCGTCTCGACACGCGTTCGCGATCAGCTCGACGCGCAGCGCGTCGGCGGCGTCGACACCGACCTCGGCCTCGATCCGCGCGGCGAAGCGCATGTTCGCGTCGAGATTCGCGCGGACGAGTCGCGCGATCGACGCGCAGGCCTCGATCGCGGCGGCATTTCCGATGGGTCCGGCGGTGTGGCCGTCGACCCGCTGCGCGCGCCGCTCCCGTTCGGCGAGTGCGAATCCGATCCCGCGCACCGACTGGTGCTCGGACAGGATGCGCGGCCACTCGGCGGCGAGAAGCGCCTCGACCGTAGCGCGCCGCTCGGCCGGAACGCGCTGCATCACGCGCGGATGACCGAGCGCGATCGCGAGATCGACGCAGGGGGTCGTGAGGATCGGCAGCCGTTCGAGCGGGACGCACTCGCCGTCGGAGAACGCCGCGCGATGCGCGAGACGGCCGCGGAAGTTCGCCTGCGCGACCGGATCGCGCGCGCGTTCGATCCCCGCCTCGATGCACGAAGCGATCACGCGCTCCGCGAGCGCCGCGTGCAGGATGTCGGCGTCGGCCCAGGCCGTCTCGAGTGCGCGAAGTCGAGCCCGCCCGACGGCATCGTCGCCCCGCGCGCCCTCGGTGCCGTCATCGGTCGCGTCATGGGTCGCGTCATGGGTCGCGTACTCGGTCGCGTCCGACTCCGCGAGGCGCGCGTACTTGGGCGGAAGCCGCGTACGCCACTGCGCGCCGAACTCGGCGTACGCCTCCTCGATCGCCGCGAGCGCCGTGCCGCCGGCATCGAGCACGCGCGTCGCCTCGTAGAGCACCTCGACGAGGCTCGCCGGACGCGGAGCCTGATCGAGCGGCGTGTTGCGGCGGCCGAACGCGGACGGAACCGATGCATGTCCCTCGGCAGTCGAAGGACCGGAAGCGTGGGAAGCGACTGGCGCGACGGCGCGGGCTGCGGACGCATCGATGGCGCAAGCCGCGCCCGCCGATCCGATCGCGCCCAGCGCAGCGATCACTGCGGCGAGGACGGCGGGCGTCGCGCAGGCGGGCGTCGCGCAGGTGGGTTTCGCAAACGCCGATCTTGCGATGATCTGTTTCGCGATGATCGATTTCGCAATCATCTGTTTCACCAGAGGGCTCCCGCGACGGTGGCGCTCGTGACGGCGACTCTCATGACGGCGACTCTCACGACGGATGGTTCGCCGGGCGCACCGCCGTTCCGCTCGTTCGCATCGCCTGCATCATGGGGTGCGGCGAATGTGGATGGCGTCCGACGATCTCGCGACTCCCCTCGATCGGACCGAAGTCGCGCGCGCGACCACGGTCCGCGCCGCATCCGACCCTTCCGATGACCGCTCAGTCGTCATCCGAAACCGACCACGGGCTGCGGTTCGGATCGACCGCGGCCGCCTCCGAGCCGTCCTTCACGAGTCCCGGGATCTCGAGCGAGCGCTCCGGCCCGAGGATGCGCCGCAGCTCGCCGAGCGCCTTCTCGGTGCGTTCCTTTCGGGCGAATCGCGCCTTCTCGATCGCCTCGCTGCGCAACTGCCATTCGCGCCACTGCTCCTCGCCACCGGCGTCGCGGATGCCGAAGCCGGCAGGCATGACCATCTCGGCGCTCAGCTTCTCGTAGACCGCCGTGTATTCGGCGGTGAGCGCGTCGACCCGCGCGCGCTCGTCCTCGTTGAGGCCCGGCATCCGCTCGGCCGCTCCGAGTTGGGGAAGCGCGCTGTCGGACGATCGGTAGATGCCCGGATACGTTCCGCGGAGACGCGCGCGCCGGAGGTCCGCCGCCACCGACGGATCGCCCGCATGCGCCGCGAAGGCGGCATCGAGTGTGGTCGCGATCTCCGCAATGAACGCCTCGTCGTTCTTCGCGGCCTCCGTGTTCAGCCGCGCCCACTCCGCCGACGCCTGCTCGACCTCGGCCCGGTCGCGTCGCGCGAACGTCCGCTCGAGGTCCTGCATCCGGATCGACATGTCCATGCGCGCAAGGACGCGCTCGGGCAACCTCGCGGCGAGCGCCCCGAGTTCCGACTTCGCGCCCTCGAGCACGACCTTCGCGACCGCCGG
This sequence comes from Phycisphaerales bacterium, assembly GCA_044346895.1. GTDB lineage: Bacteria > Planctomycetota > Phycisphaerae > Phycisphaerales > SM1A02 > QWPT01. Next base: position 4,793 of record JBIIYI010000117.1, on the reverse strand, counting down.
GTCGGCGTCGGCGATCTCGAAGATCCGCGACGGCGCCAGCGGGATCGCGGGCTCGCTGTAGTTCATCGGTCGGGCGATGGCGAGCTCGATCCGCTCGAGCTGCAGGAGCAGCATCAGCGGATCGTCCGCGGCCAGTCCGAGCGCGCTCGCGAGGTCCGCACGCAGCCGCTCGTCGAGCTCGAAGACGATCCGGGCCGCACGCGCGCGTCCTTCCGCATACTGCCTGCACTTCTCGACGTCGTAGACGATCTCGCCGTTGTCGATGCTCCGCCGCTCGCCCTCGAGCGCGTTCAACCGGTCCGAGAGCGGCTGCATCTGCGCATCCCACTGCGCGCTCCGCCAGCCGTCGACCACCGCCTCGATCACGCTCAGTGCGGACGTGTCGAGCCCGACGATGCCTCCGATGCGCACCACATCGTCGGCCGTGATCGCCTCCGGGACGAAGGCGCCGGAGTTCGGGTCGAGGAACCCCGCGCGCCGCATCGACTCCGCCGCGCGCGACTCGTCGGCGAGATCCTCCTGCGGCTTCGGCGGCTCGACGACGCGGAACATCTCGACCCGCGAGCCATCCTCGTCGAAACCCTCGAAACTGCCGATGTAGCGCGCGCTGTTCGCGCCGAGCTGCTCCCCGATCCGCCTGAGCGCCTGGTTGCCGATGTCGCGCAGCTTCCTGCGCGCGGCCTCGAGTTCCGGCGAGCCCGCGCCGCCCGACATCATCATCGCCATGGGGGGAGCCGAATCGATCATCACTTCCGCGAGGCGTTCGCTCGCCTGCGCATGCTCCTTCCTCCACTGCCCGATCAGGCGGAGGACCTCGGCCTTGACCTCGGGCGCGAGGTCGGGGTCGCGCTCGATGCGGGATCCGAGCGTGCGCAGTCCGGGCCGCGCGACGCTTCCGAACGAGAAGTCGAGGCCCATCGCGTTCGACGCGCGGTCCGCGATGTCGATCCGGAAGGCGATTCCGACCGCCTCGGGCAGCAGCATCGCGAGCGCCGCCGTACCCGAACGATTGCCCTCGAAGTTCGACTTGACCACGCGCCGGACGTCCGCGCCGAGGGCCGCGAGTTCCTGCATCGCCGCCTGCTGCCGGGCCTCGAAGCCCTGCATCGCCGCCTCGTCGATCTGCTCGCCCGCCATGCCTTCCTGCATCCTCGTCATTTCCTGCATCCTCGTCATCACGTCGTAGAAGCCGGTGAGCGCCTTCCGGATCGCCGCGTTGTACTCGCGCGCCTGCGAGAGAAGCCGGGTCTCCTGCGACCGGAGCGTCGCATCGAAGGCCTCGCGGTTCTCCGGCGCGACGCGTCCGCGGTACTCCTCGCGGATGGCGCGCGAGACGATGTCGATGAACCCGCTGCCGCCGCCGAACATCATGGGACCGAACTGGACGATGCCCGAGAGCAGGCGCTGGCGTTCGCGCGCCTCGCGGACGCGGAGCATCCCGCCACGGCGATCCTCCGCGATCAGCCCAGACGCCGAATCGAGGAACTGGTTGTCGGCCTCCGCGAGCTTGTCCTGCAGGCGGTCGATGTCGCGCAGGAACTTCTCGAACTGGTCCTTCGACGGCTGCTGGCCGCTCATCTCCGACATGAGCGCCGACGACTGCGGCTCGATCTCGGCGCGGAAGCGCTCGAGATACGTCTCGTGCAGCCGGTCGATCGCCTGCTGCTCGTCCGCGGTCGGGCGCACGTAGGCCTCAAGCAGCCGCTCGAGCCGCGCGGTGGTGATCGGCCCGCCGACGATGTCGCGGCTCGACTGCGCCAGCGCGGGTCGGCAGAGGATGAGGGCCAGCGCCAGCACCGCGAGCGAAGTGCGGAGCGCGTGCGAGACGATCGACTGCAGTGCACGGTTCATGAGCGGCTTTCCATGGAGCGCGGGCGGACTTCGGACGGGAGCCTCCCCATGCCGACCGCCTCACCTCGAGAGCGCCCGACGATGAAGGGTGCGGCGAACGGAGCAGCGGAGCGTCGATGCCCGTCGGGATTCTCTCGGCGACCCGAGACGCCTTCCCGGCGAATGGGCCACGGCGGCCGACGCCGACTCCATCCGGGGAGGGCGGCATGCGACCGCGCGAAAGGTACGCGAACGGTGGAAAATCCGAACCGTCCGCGCCGCCCAAATGTCGCAAATCGCCGCGCGAGTCGGCAAACAAGCCGGACGGAAGCCCGTTCCGGGCTTGGCGAAGTCGGTTCGACGGGTCGCGGCCGGCGGAGAAACATCCGCGAAGTTGATCGCTCCGGCCGGCGTCAGTGCGCCGAACCGAGTCCGGCGGCGCGACGCCAGGTCGAGATCTGCCCGAGGTGCATCATGTTGTGCCCGCCGCAGAGGAAGTTCACCGCGCCACCGACGGTCGGGAACATCTCCTTGAAGCGGCCTTCCGCCGGGTTCTCGCGCGCGAAGACCGCGTCGTCGACGTCGGGGAGGGCCTTCAGCACGGTCGTCCAGCCCTGCGTGAACGCGTTGCAGAGGACGTCCTTCGACGGATAGCGGCCGTCCTGCGCGACGCACGGGGCGCCGTTCTTGAAGTGCTCGTCGCCGAACGGCATGGCGATCCGGAGATCCGCCCGGCCGATCATGTCGAGCACGCGGTTGGCGTAGATGGCGAGATGACCGACGCAGAACGCCGGGTGGTTCATGTCCTTCGTCGGCATCTCGCAGAAGCGATCCGCCGGGATCGTCTTCACGAGGTCGTCCGTGTAGCGAAGCGAGAGCGCGAGGCTCGAGGCGATCATGGAGCCGACGTTGCCGGCGGTTGCGGTTGGAGTGCTCATGGGGCGCGGAGTGTACGCGACGGTCCGGCGCGCCACCCGCCTCCGTGCTCGCCCCCCCTCTGCTTGAGACCCTGCTTGCGACTGCGCCTGCGGCCGTGCTCGCGAGCACGCCTGTCCCCGTTCCCGACGACACGAGCCCCATCGCAGGCGCCTCACCGACGCGGGGTTCTGTCTGACGGAACCTAGAACCACCAGATCAGGACGAACGCGGCCGCGAGCACTCCGGGAAGGAGCGCCATGAGCCAGCGGTTGCGCCGGAGTTCGGCGCGTCCGCGCGGTGCATCGCCGAGTCCATCGCGGTGTATCCGGCAGAAGTCCTGCCACACCTGCGCGATCAGGTCGACGAGCGGGTCAAGCAGCCAGGCCTCCCCGCCTACCGGCGAAACGTTCGACCCGGCGATCATCGTCCGACGGCACGCCCGACGCTCGAGCGCGAACCGCCTCGGCCGCCATCCCCGGAGCGCATGCCGAAGCGCGCCGCCTCAAAGCGCAAGGACTCAAGTCGCAAGGCCTCAAGTCGCAAGGACTCGAAGCGCAAGGACTCAAATCGCAAGGCAATCACGACCTCAGAGGCCATGCTCCTCGAGCAGCTTCCGCAGGCCCTCGACGCCGCCGGCCGCCTTGATGAGATCGGCAAGTTCGCGCTTCTCGCGCGGCGTGCGCGACTTCCGGCGGCGCGGCTCCTGCGTCTTCTTGAGGACGCGCGCGTCCACATCCGCGAAGTCGATGGTGCCCTTCGTGCCGGCAAGCCGGATCGGCGGGTCGAACTGATCGACCGTCCAGGCGACGAGGGTCAGCATGCGTCCGAGCTGCCCGCTGGTGACCACGCCATCCTCGAGCGGAAGATCGCAGACCACGCGCACCTCGCCGTCCGACTCGTCGAGCACGTAGCTCGCGACGCGCACGCGCCAGTTCGCGGCCAGCATCGCCTCGCACATCGCGCCGCGATGCTCGAAGGCCTGCATGGCGTAGACCTCGGGCACGCAGATCCGGAGCATCTGGCCGTTCTCCTGCAGCATCACGTGCAGGAGGAGGCTCTTCTCGCCGTCGTGCGGATCGACGTAGTGCTGCGTCGGGACGGCCACCACGACCTCGGAATGCTCGCGCGACGCGCGGAAATCGCAACCGATCTCGGCAATCTTCCCAACGAGTTCCGCGAAGGTCATGGACACGGTCGGCACTCCTCCCGGACTCCGGCGCATGCGCGCCCCGCCAGCCCGAACGACCTCGGACAACCCGAGGTGGGCGACTGGACGCCGGACGCCTTCTTCGAGTGTAGCTTTCGACGAGAAGCGGCCAAGTCGAACGGCGGGATTCGGTCCACTTCGCAGATCCAACGATGCCGCACGCTGCGGCTGGCCCTCATGCCGGGCGGCGGTGTCAGCGGGCCTCCACCCGCCCGGTTGGCCCATCGAAGTCCGGATGGGATGCCCGCAGGAATCCCGGAGGAAGGCGCCGCAGCCCCGAGACCGAGCGCCCTCGGGGGACGCCTGACCGTCCGCTCCGCACGCGGCCACGCCGAGCGCTCCCTCGGCGACTCACCCGAGGATCCGCGCCACCACGCCCCGCGCGATCTCCGGGTCGGTCGAACCGCCCACGATCGCGCGCGTCGAATCCCTCGTTGCCACCACGACGAGCGAACGCTCGCCTTCCGGCTCGATCCAGACGCACGAGATCGATTCCGCACCATCGAAGGCCTCGCGCCGGACGCGCCCACACGACGACAGCCGCGCCACGATTCGGTCGCGCGAGGCTTCGGCAAGCGGACCACCGAGCGGGATCTCGACGGCGTTGCGTCCGCAGAGGATGCGCGGCTTCGATGCCTGCGCCGCATCCCCGGCAGGAGCCTCGACTCCCCCGTCCGCCCGTGCGAGGAACTCGAACCGTCCGCGCGCGCAGGCGATGCAGGACGGGTCGCGCGCGCCTGCAAGCGACGCAGACGAGAACGAACCGCGCGCGAGGTCGAACCGCACGAGGGCCGGTTCGAGCGCGACCGGTTGCTCGGCGAGCAGCCGGAGCGCGAAT
>JBIIYI010000116.1:0-7930 GCA_044346895.1 Phycisphaerales bacterium | reverse complement strand
ATTGCTTCGAGGTGGGGTCGGGGAGTGCGGTACGGTTTCGCCACGGGCGGCCATCATCGAATGGTCCGCCGACTGCAACTCCGACGGCATCGTCGACTACGGTCAGATCCGCGCAGGCGAAATCGTCGACACCAACGCGAACAACATCCCCGACTGCTGCGAGCAAGGATTCGACTGCCGCTTCAACGCCGTGCAATGGCGCGTCGAAGATGGTGGGAATGGGCATTGGTACAAGCGAATCGAGTCATGGCGAACTTGGGATGAGGCCAAGAACGAAGCTGAAACGGTGGGTGGCACGCTTGTCACAATCAACTCACAGGCGGAGGGCGCCTATCTCGCACAGCATGTTGCGCCCTCACTCAATTTCTGGGCCGGTGGAAGGAGAGTCAAAGGCGCGTGGCAGTGGATCACTGGTGAGCCATGGGACTACACCGCGTGGAACTGCAACCACTGCCACCCTTCCTGCCAACCCGATTATCCGTGGGAGGATCACCTCGAGGCTGCGTGCTTTGATGGGAGCACACTTCGATGGAACAACTACACCAGCGGTAATGGTCGACCGGCGTATGTCATCGAATACTCCGCCGACTGTAACTCCGATGGGATCGTCGACTACGGTCAGATCCGCGCGGGCGAACTCGTCGACACGAACGCGAACAACATCCCCGACTGCTGCGAGCAAGCGACTTCCTGCGTGACTTGCGCTGCCGACATCGACGAATCCGGCGCGGTGAACAGCGTTGATCTCGCGGCGGTACTTTCAAACTGGGGCACAAGCGGCGGCAAGTATCCACGCGCGGATATCGACGGTGACGGCACGGTGACCTCCGCGGATCTCGCCGCAGTGCTCAGCGCGTGGGGCCCGTGCGAGTGATGCGCATTCGTGCAACCAACTCACGTCCCTCAACTCGCGTTCGCCATCGAAGCGCGCGAACATGTTGTGCGCGAGGAGATTTTTCACGAGCGAGCATCGCATGAGTTCCTTCCCAACGACGCATGCCACATGGCTCGCGACACGCATCGAGGACGACTTCCCCGCGGCGCGCGCGCACATCCTCGAGCGGTACTTCGAACCACTCTGCGCGTACGTGCGCTCGTCGCAACTGCGCGCGTTCGGTGAACCCGCGGATCTCGTCAACGACTTCCTCACGCATCGCGTGACCGACCCGGCGTATCTCGCGCGCTGGGCATCGAGCGGGCTTCCGCTTCGCCGTTGGCTTGCGAACGGTTTGCTGATGCACACACGCAACGCGGCACTCGCCGCACGGCGACGTCGCGAACTCTTCGCAAACGGCGGGGCGTCGCAGAGTGAACGGCCGACGGGAAAGGGTGCGGGACGTCCCGTCGACCCAGCCGAACTCACGGCCGCGGATCTCGCAGCGAGTGCGTCGAACGCGCAATCTCCGCACGAGACCGACGCCCTCCTCGCGCTCGAACGCGCGTGGGCGATCCGCACGGTGACCGAAGCGCATGAGCGCATTCGCACCGAGCTCCAGGCGGAGGGCCGTGCCGCGTGGTGGGAGTTGTTTCGCCTGCACACGATTCATGGGATGAGTTATGCGCAGGCCTCGCCGATCGTCGGCATCGCGCCGACGAGTGCGTCGAGCGTGCATCGACAGGTGGTCGATCGTCTGCGGGCGGCGCTGCATGACATCATTGCGCGCGACGGCATCGGCCCGGACGACGTCGATCGTGAGCTGGCATTGATGCAGGATCTGCTCGGGTAGACGTCGCGGCGTCGGGCGCGAAGTTGTTTGACGGGGTTCGGGCGCGCGCGATCGTTCGGTACGATTTCCCGCGATGGCCGCGCGTGAACCAACCGATGCGAACGAGACGCCGAACCCCTCGGTGAACCACGTGAAGAATGCCGTGGTGAATGTTGCGGTGAACCCTGCGGTGAATGCCGTGGCGACTTCCACAGTGCCTCACCTCACGCCGACGTGTCCAAACTGTGGTTACGACCGATCAGGTCTTGAGAGCGCGAGCCTTTGCCCCGAGTGTGGCGCCGAAGGGCTCGAGGGTGCGTTTGTGCTTGTTGGTCAAGCTCGATTTTCACGCACCATCAACATTTTTGCCGCTGCGTTGTGCGGCCTGTTTGCAACGACTCAACTCGTCAGCATCGTTGGCCGGATTGGAAATCCGACCATGCGCCAAATTGGCGGCGCGATGCGTCCGAACTACGTCGACCCGCCACCTTCCGTGGGCGACTTTGCGTTTCTCGCAGTCTTCGCAATTCCGTTCCTGTTTCTCGTTTGGCAGCTTTGGATCGCGCGCACCGCTCCGCAGCGAAATGTCGTGGTGTGGACGTTTCATCCAAAAGGGGTTGAGATCCGAACGGGAGACCATCGGAGTTTCATCCGTCGCGAGGATGTTGCGCGGATCGATTGCGCCGACTTCGTTTTGAGTGAGGGTTCGCAGTTTCTTCTCGTGCCGCGCCGATCATCGATGCGTGGCGTGATCGGATCGACGAAGGCGCTGTATCTCCTGGGGCCAAAGGAGATGCGTCGCGCGATGCTGCGAAAGATCCGCGAACAGTACGGGCCGCATTGATGCGCGTCGATGAGGATGCGCCGGGGGACGCGACGCGAACTTCGTGGAAAATCTCGCGACTGAAATTCGCTTCGGAAAAACTGCCGCGGATGCGGGAAGCGCTTGAAACGCGTCGTATCTTCGGCGCGTCATGTCGCTGCATGTGGCTTCATGGAAGCACGGAGGAAGGGAATGCCGGCCATTACGAACGGGGAGAGGGAAGAGGAACTGCGTCACTTCGGCGCGTACGCCGATGCCATCGGACGCGCGATCGTGCGTTGGGAACGGGATGAGTGGAACCGCGGTGTGCCCGAGGTGCACGTCGCGCTGTATTCGCACGCGTTCGGGACGGATGTGGCGACATTCACGTCGGATCGGGAGGCGCGTGAGCATCTCCTTGATGTGGCGTTGACCCAAGGCGCGCGCGACCGCCGGGCCCGGAGCGCGGTGCGGACGCTGCTCGGTCGATGGCCGGCGTCCGAGGTGTCGGCGGCCGAACGCGATGCGGTCATCGAGCGATGGGGCGACCTGGTACGCGGTGAGGCGCTCTGGATCTCGCGCTGCGCACTCGAGCGAGAGTTCTCGCGTCGGGCCTTTCACGCCGAGCTCGATCGGGTTGAAGGCGTCCACGCGACACCGTCTGATGGCAGGAGGACGCCGTGAGATCACATCGACGGGTCGATCGCTCGACCTCGCGTCCATCGGAGCAGTCGATCGGGGGAGACGGGGCCTGATGCCCGATCGCGAACGACCTCGTGCGCGAATCGGGATTGAGCTTGTCGATGGATCGGCAAGATGGACTGAAGCGATGGATCGACCTACGGTCTCGTCTTTGGATCGTCGCGTCGCCTCGACATGCCGCGTCGCCGCGTCGCCGCCTCGCCTCGTCGCGTGACGTCGTCGCGTGACGTCGCCGCCTCGCCTCGTATCACCACGTCATGGCGGTCTCGCGCCGTCACATCGACTCGCGGGTTCGACGCCCGGATGCACCAAGGTCGCGTCTACGCCGCCGGTCGCGACGACCGCGACTGCTGCATGCGATGGAAGAGGACGAGCGCCGCGCGCACGGCCGTCTCACCCCAGCCGGTCTCGTGGTTGATGCGCGCGACCTCGGCATCGGTCAGCCGATGCACGCGGCGCCCGGCGAGATGGATGCCGAGCGCATGCGCGTACATCTCATCGGGAAGGCGGCACGGCATGTCATGCACGACGATCGACTCGAGGAGTTCCGCCGTGACGACACGACGTCCATTCCCCTTGCAGTCGAGACCACCCGCGACCACGATGGGTGAACCATCGCACGAGATCCGAGCGGATCCCCCCGCCGACGGAACGGATCCAAGCCCCTCGATCTCGACGCGTGCGAGGATCGCCTGCGTGAACTGCTCGGCCACGTCGCCGATCGTTCCAAGGAATCGATCCGCCACCGGGTAGGCGCTTTCCGCCACGTCGACTCCGCGGCGAGCGAGCGCTCGACACACCGCGATCCGCGTGCCGACCGGGTCCTTGCGGAGATGGATGAGGTGGTCGAAGCGGCAGCGGAGCTGATACCCGATCGTCTGGGTCATGTGCGCAGTTCCGATGAGCGTGAAGTTGCCCCTGATCGGGCGCCGCGAGCGACCGCGCTTCGGCGATGTCGGATCGAAATCCTCGAACCGGGCCTTCGCCGACCGACGGCGCCGGGACGAGCCCTCGCCCGTCGCGAACCGGCCGGTGCCGAGATCGGTCTTCCGTCCGATGCACTCGAGGAGGAGCCGCTCTCCGGATCCATCGAGCACCTCGATGTGACGGATCAGGAGCACGCCGCCATCGCGCACCTCGCGAATGGCCGAACGCAGCGTCCCCTCGTCGACGCCGTCGAGCACGTCGAGCTCGACGCAACGATCGGGTGCGAGATCCCGCACGAGCGCGCGCGCGACGAGCGTGGTGCCGCTCCCCATGCCGCCATGGAGGAGGACGTGATCGAGGCGGCGGTTCTCCTGCAGCGACTTCTCGACAAGCTGCTCGAGCACGCGCTCGACACCGAAGCTGCTCGTGAAGTGATGGAGCGTCGGGATCTGGAAGAAGCCGTCGGAGTTTCCCGGGGAACGTTGGCCGGAACGCTTCCCCTTCCGCTCGACGTCATCCTTCCGCGGCGTGCGCATGAACACCTGCTCGTCGGCATCGGGAATGCCCGATCCGTTCCCGTCCGAAGCGTTCGTTGCCCCGATGTTCTGGGCCCCGATGCTCTGGGCGCCGATGTTCTGGGCGCCAATCTCGACGCCGGAGGACTTCACATCGATGTGCGGAGACTTCATTTCCTCGGAGGGCTGCGCCTGCTTCGGGGTCGTCCCGAGCGCCACGTCGGGAGTCGCGTCCTCGACGATGCCAGGACACCCGTTCGTCGCGCCCGCGATCACCGCACCGTCGCGGGCGTCGCCAGCGTTCGTCGCCTCGGAAGAGATCGCGTCAGGCGATGCGCAGGCATCTCCTTCCACCGAGCGATCGCCGGCGTGGTCTCCCGAATGCACGCCACCACTCGGCGTCTCCGCGGACTTCGCCTCCTCACGCGATTCATCCCGACCGGACATGTCGTTCTCCATGCGCGACCTCCTCGTGGTTCGACCAGCCTTCTCCTGTGGAGCGCTGCGACGCGCAGCGCACCTCGACGCGCGGCGACGCAGCCGGCGACGTCCATCGAGGACGCATCGGACCACGCGCGTTGCGCGCATCTCATCTCCACCGTTCGTGTGTCTGACGTCGCGTCTCTTCACGCGAGCAAGAGTGTCAAATCCGTTCTGTCCTCACATCGCGTCCGTCCGGGGCGGTTCCAGAGACGATGCGCGTTGGCAGCGGTTCCCTCCGCAGCGGGCGCGATGGTAGGCAGCGAGTCACGGGTATCAAGCCTCTTCCCGCCCGGTGGATAAACGGGGGACAAACGTCACGAGGATGACGCTTCTCCCCCGCGGTACCACGTCGTATTCGCCTCGCATGCATAAGGCGCGCGGAATATTCGGTGGAAGCAATCGGCGTGGATGAGGAGTTCGGTGGCCGATGCCACCCGCCCTGCCGTGATCACACGCGACGGGTTCGCCCCGGCTTGGCGCACGCAGGGGTAGCGAGGCTCGCCTCGGAACGCGTAACCCGCGCCCCCGGCTTCGAGCCACGGGATGGTTCGACGAAAAAGCGCGCCGCCCGCCAGAACCCACGGGGCCGTGTGGATTCGGACGGGCAGACGCGTTGTTCCTATTCGATGATTGCCCGCAAGGGGTTCCGGATCTTCACCGGGAACGGCTCACCCGGCGACGCCCTCGAGGTTCACGAGCACGCGGGTCGTGTCGCCGAGCACGCCCTTCTCGACGCCGTAGTTCATGCCGAACTCGCTGCGCTTGACCGAGAACGTGGCCTCGACGCCGGCGCGCTTGCCCATCATGTTGGAGAGACCGGTCACCTCGATCATTGCCGCAACCTGCTTGGTGACGCCGTGCATGGTGAGGTCGCCGGTGACCTCGTACATGCCGTTCTCGAGCTTCTTGACGCCCGACGACTTGAAGGTCATCGCCGGGAACTCGGCGGCGTTGAAGAAGTCCGGGCTCTTGAGGTGTCCGTCGAGCTTCTCGTTCGCGGTGTCGACGCTGTCGATCGCGATCGAGATGTCGAACCCGGTCGGCGCACCCGCAGCGTCGAAGCTCATGGATCCCGAGAGGTTGTTGAACCGGCCCCAGAACTGGCCCGCACCCGCGTGCATCACGCGGAAGAACGCGCTCGAGTGCACGTCGTCGATCTTGTACGAGCCGGAGGCGTCGGACTTGGGGGCGGTCGCCGCGGCCGGCGCGGCCGACTTCGTGTCCTGGGTCGCGGCGATGCCGACGACGGCGAAGGTCGAGAAGATGGCGAGCGAGAGAAGGGCGACGGTCCTCGAGAGCATGCAGGTTCCTTTCGATGGGTCTTGCGCGAAGTGTTCGGGTCGAACTGTTCCGATGCCGGTCTTGCGTCCCTTGCGCGATCGGCACGGGCAGGCGTCGGGGCCGCAAAGATAGGTTCGTTCGCGCCCCGGGGTGCCGACGCACGCGCGATTCAGGATTCCAACCGGTGCATCGAACCGATCGGCCTCGCCGATATCCGCTGCCGTGGAACGCCTCTGGTCCGGTCCCCTCGATTGGCTTGCGGTGGTGATCGCGATCTTTGGCGTCGCCACGTACACCCTCGGGAGAAAGGGATTTCGAAGCGACCGCCTCTCCTGCGGGCGGTGCTTTCACGCACTCGCACAATCGAAGCCTGAGCAGATCCCCGTGGATGCGAGATGCGCTGAATGCGGCGCAGCGCTCCGGGCCGCGCGAGGCGTCCGAGACTCTCGTCCCAGCCCGCTGTTCAAGTGGATCGGACTCATCCTCACAGTAGCAGGCGCCGTTTTTTGGCTTTACAACGGCGCTTGGGCTGGACTTTCTCGGCTCGCGCTACCCCGATATCGAGTTGAAAGTACTCAAACGATCCTCGGCTGCGACGTCCGGATTCTCCGTCCCCGCTGGCCGGAAGATCCTGGGTTCGACATGGTCGAAGTCGCGCAGAAAGGCCAAGTCGTCCTTCGCTCGACCTTCATGCATCCGGTGGTCGGTGCTGCGGAGATCCGCCAACCGGGCTGCAGCGATCCGGCCCAGGCGCTCTGGATCCGGTCGACGTCCAGCGGAACGCTCGGTGACAGCGAGACCGCCGTCTTTCTCGTCGATCTTGGGTCGCAGGACGGCTCGACGAACGCACCGCACGCGCCCTTCTTCCGGCCCTACGCGGTCTGCCTGAACGGCGCGTTCGTCAAGGCGGATCCGGCCGACGAACTCCCCTCGATCTGGCGGGTCGTGGACCTCTCCTACTCCTACTGGCTCACAAGCGGCGCCCGCCGCCCGCTTCCCACCCTCGACGGTTCGCCGGGTCCGGACGGTCTCGCCTGGCATGATCCAAAGCCGTCGGACGGACCGGACGCGGCGCGGCTCGCTTCCGCGCGCGCCCGCATCCGCGAGCTGGCTTCGTCGGCAAACCCCACTCCCGCCTCCGAATCCGATGCGGCCGCGGCCGTCGACGAGGCGCTCGGGCTTGCGCTCAGCGCCTTCCTCGAGCTTGCATACGCGGGCCGAGCGCCCGAGGCGTGGTCGTTTCTCGCCGATGTCTTTGACGACGGCCTGGGAGTGCTGATCGCCTCGCCATCGGTGGCCGATGTGCCGCGCTCGCGCGAAGCCCTCGAGCGGGCGCTTCTCGAGCAGATGCTGCAGTCGCCATTCGCCGACGAACTGCGACGGCGCAACCGTGGTTCGATCGCACCGATGCCGAACGAATAGACGCCGCCGCCGGGTTCGTCGACTCCCGCGACTTCCGGTAGGCGGCACTCGCCGCGCTTCGTTCGCGTCGACCCGATCGCTAGCATGGCGTG
>JBIIYI010000115.1:0-7990 GCA_044346895.1 Phycisphaerales bacterium | reverse complement strand
CGTGCGCGGAAAGGGCCCGGAAGCCCGCCGTTTGACCGAACATTTCACCGCCGGGGCGCGACATGGTCGAAGTCAGGGCGGAGGCCCACCCCATGCACGACCCCGAACTCACGCGCGAGGCGCTCGTGGAGCTCCCCCCGGACATCGCGACGAGCCCGCTCGTGAACGGCGACCTCGCGCCCGTTCCGCTGGCGCGCCGCAACTGGACCACCTGGAACTTCGCGGCCCTCTGGATCAGCTTGGCGCACTGTCTGCCCACCTACATGCTGGCAGGCGGCCTGATCGCCCTCGGGATGAACTGGTGGCAGGCCCTCGCGACGATCGCGCTCGGGAACCTCATCGTCCTCGTGCCGATCCTGCTCAACGCCCATCCCGGCACGAAGTACGGCATCCCCTTCCCCGTGCTCGCCCGCAGCAGCTTCGGAACCACGGGCGCGAACGTGCCGGCGATCCTGCGGGCGATCGTCGCCTGCGGCTGGTTCGGCATCCAGACCTTCATCGGCGGCGAGGCCGTGCGCACCTTCCTCGCCGCCGCATGGCCCGCGTTCAACGAGATCGGCGGCGGCGCGACGATCATGGGCCTCGGCATCCCGAGCGCGATCACCTTCGCGATCTTCTGGGCGATCAACATCGCGATCATCCTGCGCGGCATGAACGCCGTGCGCGTCTTCGAGAACTGGGCCGCGCCGCTCGTCCTCGTCATGGCCGGATGGCTGCTGTGGTGGATCATCGGCCGCGCCGGAGGCCTCGGACCGATGTTCGACCGGCCGAGCGCGTTCAAGACGAACGCCGAGTTCTGGGCCGTCTTCGTCCCGAGCCTCACGGGCATGATCGGCTTCTGGGCGACGCTCTCGCTCAACATCCCCGACTTCACGCGCTACGGAAGGAGCCAGAAGGCGCAGATCCGGGGCCAGTTGCTCGGCCTCCCCACCACCATGTTCGCCTTCAGCGCGATGGCGGTCGTCATCACGAGCGCGGCCGAGTCGATCCTCTCGGGCACCGATCCGAAGACGCTCTGGGATCCGGTGGTCGTCCTCGGCCACATCACGAGCGCGACCCCGCCCGCGGGGCTCGACGCGCCGCTCCTCGCGGACCCCGGCACGCGCTGGATCGTGGCGATCCTCGCCCTCTTCGGCGTCGGCGTCGCGACCATCGCGACCAACATCGCGGCGAACGTGGTGAGCCCCGCGAACGACTTCGCGAACCTCGCGCCGCGGCGCATCAGCTTCAAGACGGGCGGCGTGATCACGGGCGTTCTCGGCATCGCCATCATGCCGTGGAAGCTGCTCGCGAGCGCGGACACCTACATCTTCGAGTGGCTCGTCGGATACTCGGCGCTGCTCGGTCCGATCGCAGGCATCATGATCGCCGACTACTGGATCGTGCGGAAGAAGGAACTCGACGTTCCCGACCTCTACCGCGTCAAGGGCCGATACGCCGGCGTGCGGTGGCCCGCGATCATCGCGCTCGCGCTCGGCGTCGCGCCGAACGTGCCGGGCTTCCTCGGCGCCGTGAAGGTGCTCGGGGGCGAGCCCACGATGTGGGACGCGATCTACCCCTACGCGTGGTTCACGGGGCTCCTGGTCGCGGGTGCCGTCTACCTCGCGCTCACGCCGCGCGGGGAGCGCGGCGGAAGCGGCGTCAGTCCTCGAACGCCTCGTCCGTGATCTCGAGCCCGCGGTCGATGATCGCGAACGCCTCGGCCATCTGAGCCTCGTCGATGCAGAGCGGCGGGTTGCACATCACCGTGCTCCACTGGAGCACGGTGAAGAGGCCGTTCTCCCGCAGGAACTTGCCGAGCCTCGCCATCGCGGGGTGCGTGCCCGCGTAGGGCACGAGGCGCTCGCCCTTCGAGTTCCTGCGGAGTTCGATCGTGCCGAAGAGGCCGATGTTGCGGTGCTCGCGCACGCAGCGGTGCTTCCGCGCCAGGCGCTCCATGTGCCCGCGCATCACCTCGCCCATGCGCGCGGCGTTCTCGACCATGCCTTCCTCGACGAGCACATCCACCGCGGCGAGGGCGCTCGCGAGGCACAGCGGGTGCGCGTTGTAGGTGAGTCCTCCCCAGAACACGTTCTCGCGGAAGTGGTCGGCGATCCGGTCGCTCAGCGCCATCACGCCGAGCGGCAGGTAGCTCGAGGTCAGGCCCTTCGCCATGGTGCAGATGTCGGGCACGATGTCGCCGTGCTCGAAGGCGAACAGCCTGCCCGTGCGGCCCCATCCGCACATCACCTCGTCGGTGACGAGCAGGATGCCGTGGCGCTCGAGCAGCGCCTTCAGCCCCTTCAGGTAGCCCTTCGGCGGCGGCAGGATGCCGTTGGTGCCCGTCACCGTCTCGATGAACATCGCGGCGATGTTCTTCGGGTTCTCGTACTGGATGACCTCCTCGAGGTAGGTCAGGTTGTTGCGGACGATCTCCTCGTCCGACGCGCCGAAGCTGTAGTCGTAGGGCCTCGGGTCCATCACGCGCACCACGCCCGGCATGCCCGGCTCGGTCGGCCAGCGCCGCGGGTCGCCCGTGAGGCTGATCGCGCCGTTCGTCGCGCCGTGGTAGCTGCGGTAGCGGACGAGGATCTTGTGGCGGCCGGTGAAGAGCCGCGCGGCCTTGATCGCGTTCTCGTTCGCCTCGGCGCCACCGAGCGTGTAGAAGAAGGTGTTGAGGTCGCCGGGCACGAGTTCCGCGAGGCGCAGCGAGAGCCGCGCGCGGATCTCGGTGGCCATGCCGGGGTAGGCGTAGGCGAGCTGCGCGGCCTGCTCCTGGATCGCCTTCACGACCTTCGGGTGGCCGTGCCCGATGTTCACGCTCATCAGCTGGCTGTTCCAGTCGATCCAGCGCTGCCCCTCGGGGCCGTAGAGGTAGATGCCCTCGGCGCGCGCGACGGGGATCGGGTCGACCTTGCCCGTCGCGCTCCACGAGAACATGCTGTGCTTCATGCACGCGTCGATCATCTCGCGCGAGCCCATCGCGCCGCGCCCAGGAGTGTTCGCCGTCGACATCGAGTCCTCCGATTGGCCGCCCTGCGCGGGCCGGCCCCGTCTCCGTTCAGCTCATCCAGGTCTGATCGCGCTGGAGCGCCCACTTGCTCGTGATCTTGCGCTGACGCGTCCAGAAGCGGTAGCCGTCCCAGCCGGTGATGTTCCCGTGCCCGAAGCACGAGTCGTTCCATCCGCCGAAGCCGAAGGGTTCGCGCGGCACGGGCACGCCGATGTTCACGCCGCACATGCCCGCCTCGACGCGCTCCATCACGCGGCGCGCGACGTCGCCGCTCGAGGTGTAGACGCTCGACGCGTTGCCGTACGGGTTCGAGTTCTCGATCTCGATCGCGGTCTCGAGGTTCGGCACGCGGATCACGCTGATGACCGGGCCGAAGATCTCCTCGCGCACGCACGGCATGTCCGGGCGGCAGTGGTCGATGATGGTCGGTCCGATCCAGTAGCCGCCCGCGACGGGATTCGCCGCGCGTCCGTCGAGCGCGATCTCGGCGCCGGCGGCTTCCGCCGCATCGATGTACGACGCGATCCGGTCGCGCGCCGCCTTCGTGGTGACGGGGCCGAGGTCCTTGCCGAGCGTGATCTTCGCGGCGCGCGCGCGCACCGCGTCGAGGATGTGCCCGACATCGCCGACCGCAAGCAGCACGCTCGCCGCCATGCAGCGCTGGCCTGCGCAGCCCGTGAACGACGCGACGATGTTCTCGGCAGAAAGTTCAAGATCCGCATCGGGCACGACGATCAGGTGGTTCTTCGCGCCGCCGAGGCAGAGCGCGCGCTTTCCGTGCGCGCTCGCCCGCGCGTACACGAGCTTCGCGACCTTCGTGCTGCCGACGAATCCCACCGCCTTCACGAGCGGGTGGTCGCAGATCGCCTCGACCGCGTCGCGCCCCCCCTGCACCATGTTGAAGACGCCGTCGGGCAGGCCCGCTTCCTTCAGCAGTTCCGCGAGGCGGAGGGTCGAGAGCGGCACGCGCTCGCTCGGCTTCAGGATGAACGCATTGCCGCCGACGAGCGCCTGCGGCAGCATCCACAGCGGCACCATGAGCGGGAAGTTGAACGGCGTGATGCCCGCGACCACGCCGAGCGGCGCGTAGGCGACCTCGCACGCGACGCCGCGGCTCACCTCAAGCTGGTTGCCCGCGGCGAGGTTCGGCAGCGAGCAGCCGTACTCGACGCACTCGATCCCCTTCTCGACCTCGGCCTTCGCCTCGCCGAAGACCTTGCCGTTCTCGTGCGACACGAGCCAGGCGAGTTCGTCGATGTGGCGCACCATGAGTTCGCGCAGGCGGTAGAGGACGTGCGCGCGCTCGCGGATCGGCCACTCGCCCCAGGCGCGCGCGGCGCGCGCGGCGGCCTTCGCGGCGAGGTCCACGTCGTCCGCGCCTCCGAGCAGCACCTCGCCCATCGCGCGCCCGTAGCGCGGATTCGCGATCTCCTGCGTCGCGCGCGACGACACGGGATCGCACCACTTGCCGCCGATCCAGTGGCGCGCGGTCGTGAACGGCGTGAAGACCTCGCTGCGTGCGGCGAATGGTCCGATCGCTGCTGCTGTCATGGCACGAACTCCTGGCGCTCGACGGCGGTCGGCGCGGTGACGGTGTTGCGGACGGCCTGGCTGCGCGCGGCGTCGCCGAAGCACGGGCGGTCGACGTACCGGCCGCGACCTTCCTGCGGGGAAAGCCGGCCGTTCTCCCAGAGGACGGCGCCGCGACTCATCGTCACGGCGGCGGCGCCGGTCACGGTCATCCCCTCGAAGATGCTGAAGTCGTTGCGCGAATGGTGGTGCTTCACGCCGAGCGTGCGCGTCGCCTCGGGATCCCACACCACGATGTCGGCGTCGGCGCCGGGCGCAATCGCGCCCTTGCGCGGATGGATGTTGAAGATGCGCGCGGCGTTCGTACTCGTCGCGGCGACGAACTCGCACGGGGTCAGGCGACCGGCGCGCACGCCGTGGTGCCAGAGCACGCTCATGCGCTCCTCGAGGCCGCCGGTGCCGTTCGGGATCCGGCGGAAGTCGTCCTTCCCCATCGCCTTCTGCTCGGTGCGGAAGGTGCAGTGGTCGGTGCCGATCACCTCGATGGTGCCGCCCTGGAGGCCGCCCCACAGCGCGGCCTGGTGCTCGGGCGCGCGGAACGGCGGGCTCATCACATGGTGCGCGGCGCGGCGCCAGTCGGCGTCGCGGTACACCGAGTCGTCGATCACGAGGTGCTGCACCAGCGACTCGCCGTACACGCGGTGCCCCGCGAGTTTCGCGCGCGCGATCGCCTCCATCGCCTGCCTGCAGCTCGTGTGGACGACGTAGAGCGGGACGCCGACGACCGCCGCGATCTGGCACGCGCGGTTCGCCGCCTCGCCCTCGACCTCGGGCCCGCGCGACAGCGGATGGCCTTCGGGCCCCGTGATCCCGCGCGCGAAGATCTCCTGCTGCATGCGGAACACGAGGTCGCCGTTCTCGGCGTGCACGAGGCAGATCCCGCCCACATCGCGCACGCGCTCGAAGCTCGCGATCAGCGTCGCGTCGTCGACCATGATCGCGTTCTTGTAGGCCATGAAGTGCTTGAAGCTGTTCACGCCATGGTCGCGCGCGAGCACGCCCATCTCGTCGGCCACCTGCTGCGACCACCAGGTCACCGCCATGTGGAACGAGTAGTCGCTCGTCGCCTTCCTCGCCCGGTCGCGCCAGATCGCGTAGGTCTCGAGCAGCGACTGCTGCGGCGCGGGAATCGCGAAGTCGATGATCATCGTCGTGCCGCCCGCGGCCGCGCACGCGGTGCCCGAGAGGAAGTCGTCGGCGCTCACCGTGCCCATGAACGGGAGCTCCATGTGGACATGCGGGTCGATCCCGCCCGGCATGACGAAGGCGCCGCCCGCGTCGATCGCGCGCGCGCCAGCGGGCGCGTCGAGGTTCTCGCCGACCGCCGCGATCGTCTCGCCCGAGACGAGGACATCGGCGCGGAAAGCGCGCTCGGCGGTGACGACGGTTCCGCCTCGGATCAGTGTGTGGTTCGCCATCGTTCGATCCTCATCCGCTCACTGCTCGACGATCTCGCCGTAGGCCTCGGGCCTGCGGTCCCTGTAGAACTGCCAGACGCTGCGCACCTGGTCGATCATCGAGAGGTCGAGGTCGGCGACAAGCAGCTCGTCGCGGTCCTCGCTCGCCTGCGCGATCGTCTCGCCGCGCGGATTCACGAAGTAGCTCGTCCCGTAGAACTTGCCGATGTTCCACGGCGCCTCGGTGCCCACGCGGTTGATGCAGCCCATGTAGTAGCCGTTCGCGACCGCGTGCGCGGGCTGCTCGATCTTCCAGAGGTACTGCGAGAGCCCGGCGACCGTCGCCGACGGATTGAAGACGATCTCCGCGCCGTTCAGGCCGAGGCACCGTGCTCCTTCCGGGAAATGGCGGTCGTAGCAGATGTAGACGCCGATGGTCGCGTAGCGCGTCTTGAAGACGGGGTAGCCGCCGTTCCCAGGCTTGAAGAAGAACTTCTCCCAGAAGCCGGGATTCACCTGCGGGATGTGCTGCTTCCGGTACTTGCCGAGGTAGGTGCCGTCGGCGTCGTACACCGCCGCGGTGTTGTAGAAGACGCCGCTCATCTCGCGCTCGTAGACCGGCACGATCACGGCCATGCCGTGCTTCGCGGCGGCCTTCGCGACGAGTTCGGTCGTCGGCCCGGGCACGCTCTCGGCGGCCTCGTACCAGCGCGGATCCTGGCTCGGACAGAAGTACGGCCCGTTGAAGATCTCCTGCAGGCAGAGGATCTGCACGCCTTGCCTGCCCGCCTCCTCGACGAAGCCGAGGTGCTTGTCGACCATCGCCTTCTGGATCTCGGCGACGGGCCGCGTCTCGTCGTTCAGCGGGTTGCTGCACTGGATCAGGCCGCAGCGGACGACTTTCTTCTTCGTGTTGCTCATGTCGCTTCACCGTGCACAGGACAGGACTCAGTGCGCGCCCTTCTTCGGGCGCAGCTTCATTCCTTCGTGGACGAACTGGTTCCATGTCGCGGGCGCGAAGCCGTTGTCGACCTCCTCCATCGTGATGCAGCCCGGCACGGGGCAGACGATCTGGCAGAGGTTGCAGCCGACGCACTCGCCCTCGTCGACGCGCGGAACCCGCGTGTTTTCCTGCGGATGGATGCACTGGTGCGCGCCGTCGTGGCACGCGGCCACGCAGAGCTGGCAGCCGATGCACTTGTCGGCGTCGATCTTCGCGACGGTCTCGTAGTTGAGGTCGAGGTCGCCCCACTCCTGGAACGGGGGCACGGCCTTGCCGACCATCTGGTCGATCGTGGCGAACCCATGCGTGCGCATGTAGTTCTCGAGCCCGTCGATCATGTCCTCGACCACGCCGTAGCCGCGCAGCATGACCTCGGTGCACACCTGCACCGTGCTCGATCCGAGCAGGATGAACTCGACCGCGTCGCGCCAGTTCGAGATGCCGCCGATGCCGCTGATCGGCAGGCCGAACTCCTTCTCGCGCGCGAGCGCCGCCACCATGTGCAGCGCGATCGGCTTGACCGCCGAGCCGCAGTAGCCGCCGTTCGTGCTGAGGTTCCCGACGCGCGGCTCGGGCACGAAGCGGTCGATGTCGACCGAGATGATGCTCTTGATCGTGTTGATGAGCGACACGCCGTGCGCGCCGCCGCGCCGCGCGGCGAGGCCATGCGGCACGATGTCGGAGACGTTCGGCGTGAGCTTCACGAGGACGGGGACGGTGCTGTACTTCACCGCCCACGCGGTGATGCGCTCGTTGATCTTCGGCTCCTGGCCGACCGCGCTGCCCATGCCCCGCTCGCACATGCCGTGCGGACAGCCGAAGTTGAGCTCGAGTCCGTCGGCGCCCGCGTCGATCGACTTCTTGATGATCTCGCGCCACTCGTCCTCGGTCTCGAACATCAGCGAGACGATGATCGGGTTCTTCGGAAAAAGCCGCTTCGTCTCGGCGATCTCGCGCAGGTTCACCTCGAGCGGGCGGTCGGTGATGAGCTCGATGTTGTTGAAGCCC
>JBIIYI010000114.1:0-8037 GCA_044346895.1 Phycisphaerales bacterium | reverse complement strand
CGATCAAGGGTCAGCCCGCGCCGATCCGCGCGCAGCAGGTGACGTGGGACCTGCGGAACGGGCGGATCCAGATTTCGAAAATGTCCGCGACCGGTGGTCGCTGAGGGATGTCCGCGACCGGCGGTCGCTGAGGAATGTCCGCGCCCAGTTGGCGTTCGGAGCCGCCTCGCCGTTCCGCTACGCTAGCGCCGTGCAGATCACCTACGGAAGCTATCTCAAGATTCCCGAACTCCTCGCGCTCCAGCAGCCGGCGTCGCGCGATGCGACGACAGGCGTTGCGGAGCACGACGAGATGCTCTTCATCGTCATCCACCAGGTGTACGAACTCTGGTTCAGGCAGCAGCTCCACGAGGGCGACCGTCTCGCCGCGTGCCTCATGTCGAACGAGATCGAGCCGGCGTGCGCGACGCTGAAGCGGATGCTCACGATCCTCAAGACGATGGTGCAGCAGGTGGACGTGCTCGAGACGATGACGCCGGTGTCGTTCCTCTCGTTCCGGAGCTTCCTCACGAGTTCGAGCGGATTCCAGAGCGCGCAGTTCCGCGAGTTCGAGTTCCTGCTCGGGAACAAGAATCCGCGCGTCCTCGGGCACAATCCGGAAGGCAGCGTCGAGCACCGAGCGATCGCGGCGCGCTGGCCGAAGCCGACCCTCTACGATGCGTTCGCGCGCTTCCTCGCGCTGCGCGGACACGCGGTGCCGACGGCGCTCCTCGAGCGCGACGTCACGCAGGCGCCGCAGGAGTGGCCGGAGATGCAGGAGACGCTTCTCGCGGTCTACCGGAACCACCCGGCCGAGCGTCAGGTGTGCGAACTCCTCGTCGACCTCGACGAAGGCGTGCAGGAGTGGCGCTACCGGCACGTGAAGATGGTCGAGCGGACGATCGGCTTCAAGCAGGGGACGGGCGGAAGCCCGGGCGCCGCATACCTGCGCACGACCCTCTTCCATCCGCTGTTCCCCGATCTCTGGGCGATCCGGACGAGGTTGTAGCGGTCGCCGCTGCGGCGGCTCCCTCCGGCGAATCCTTCCCTCTTCAGACACACATCGAGTCCACGCATGCACGCATCGACACCCACGCATCGTTCCACGACCATCCGTCGCGCCTTCATCGCGCTCGCCGCGCCCCTCGGACTCGCCCTCGGCGCATGCGTGCCGAAGGATGAGGAGACGGGGTTCGTTGCGGCGCCCGGGACCGGTCAGGCGACACTGTCGCCGCCGAGTGCGTCCGCGTCGTCGACTCCGCCGGAAGACGCGCGCGAGGGCTCGTTCCCGCGCGTCTTCACGATCGGAAGCGATGCGATCACGATCTATCCGCCGAACTTCCAGTCGTGGAGCGGGCATGTGCTCGCCGGGACGTGCGCCTTCTCCGTGGCGAAGTCCGGTTCGCAGACGCAGGAGTTCGGCACGCTCTCCTTCACGGCGGACACCGAGGTCAACAAGCTCAACCGCATGGTCGCGGTGCGCGACGTCGAGGTGACGGGCGTCTCGCTTCCCGCCGATCCGGCGTCGCAGGACCGCCTCGAGCGCGAGATCGAGGAGCAGGGCAAGGGGAAGACGATGCATGTCGCGCTCGACCGCCTCGAGGCGGCGGTTCCGACGATGAGCGCCGCGCCGAGCGTGCCGACGGCGCCGCTCCTCAACAACCCGCCCGCGCTCTCGGTCGTGTCGACGCCGACGGTGCTCGTCCCGATCCAGGGTGTGCCGAACTTCTCCCCGATTCCGGGCACGAGCCTCAAGCGCGTCCGCAACACGCCGATGCTCCTCGTCCAGGACGGCGCGGGCAACTGGTCGCTCAAGATCGCCGACGGATGGATGACCGCGGGCTCGTTCGCGGGGCCGTGGTCGGTCGCGACGCCGACCGCCGATCTCACGGCGGCTGCGGCATGGGCGACGTCGCAGCCCTCGCTCAACCTGCTTGCGCCGAGCGCGGGCGACACCGCGATGCAGTCGAACCAGTCGCAGACGGTGTCGCTCGCGGCGTCGGCGCCGGCGATCGTCGTCTCGACGATCCCCGCCGAGGTCCTCGTCACCGAGGGCGAGGCGAAGTGGACCGCGATCTCCACGACGGGCCTTTCCTACGTGTCGAACACGAGCGCGAACATCTTCCGGCTCAACGCGACGAACGCGTGCTACGCGCTCGTGTCGGGACGGTGGTTCACCTCGAACGGACTCGGAGGCCCGTGGAACTACGTCGCGGCGAACCAACTGCCGACGGCGTTCATGATGATCCCGCACGACAGTCCGAAGGAGAACGTGCTCGCGTCGATTCCGGGCACCGCGCAGGCGCAGGAGGCGGCGATCGCGAACTCCGTTCCGCAGATGGCGCGCGTTCCGGTGTCGCAAACGCTGCCCGCGCCGACCATGATCGGCACGAAGCCCGAATGGACGAAGGTCGCGGGCACCTCCGGCGCGGGATCGGTCGAGGTTCTCTCGAACTGCATGACGCCGGTGTTCCGCACGGCGTCGAACACCTACTGGGCCGTCGAGAAGGGCGTCTGGTTCACGGCGACGACGGTCGCGGGGCCGTGGAAGGTCGCGTCGTGGATCGCGCCGATCCTCTACACGATCCCGCCCTCGAGCCCGTACTACTACG
This sequence comes from Phycisphaerales bacterium, assembly GCA_044346895.1. Taxonomy (GTDB): domain Bacteria; phylum Planctomycetota; class Phycisphaerae; order Phycisphaerales; family SM1A02; genus QWPT01. The sequence goes on along the minus strand of JBIIYI010000114.1, from coordinate 5,446 downwards.
TCACGTTCGTGCGCATCTACAACGCGACGCCCGAGTACGTCGTCGTCGGCTACACGCCGGGCTACTTCGGCGCGTACGTCCAGGATGGCGTCGTCGTGTACGGCACCGGCTACTGGTACTCGCCGTACTGCGCGACCGCGTGGGTGCCCGTGCCGATGACCTATGGCTGCGGTGCGGCGATGTGCTACAACCCGTGGGCGGGTTGGGCGTTCGGCTTCGGCTGCGGCATGGCGGTCGGATGGGCGATCGGCGAGAGCACGTGGCACTGCGGTCCGTATCCCTGCTGGGGTCCGTACCGGGGCGGCTACGGGCCGCACGGCGCGTACGCGTGGGGGCCGGGCGGCTGGGCCGCGACCACGGGCAACGTCTACCACCAGTGGGGCGACGTGACCACGATGTCGCGGACGAGCGAGGGCTACAACGCCTGGACCGGCAACCAGTGGGCGACGCACACCGGCGCGGCGTACAACTCGGCGACGGGTGCGCGCGCGGCGGGGCAGCGCGGCGTCGTGCAGAACGCCTACACGGGCAACTGGGCGGCGGGCGCGCGCGGGGCTGGATACAACCCCGAGACGGGCAACTACGCGTCCGGGCGCGTCGGCGCCGTCGGGACGCCGGGCCAGACCGATGCGGTCGCCGGGGCGGCGACGGTCGGCAACACGAAGACGGGCGAGAGCGCTTCGGTCGCGGGCGTGAAGACCGACAACGGCACGTGGGGCGTGGCGAAGGGCGCCGACGGCACCGCCGTCTCGACCGGCAACAACGTCTACGCCACGCATGATGGAAGCGTCTACAAGTACAACGACAGTTCGAACTCGTGGCAGCAGTACGACAAGTCGTCGGGCTGGAACGACGTGAGCGACCAGTCGACGAAGAACTCGCTGAGTCAGCAGGCCGCGACGCGCTCCGACGGCGACTGGCGGAGTGCGAACGCGAGCCGCTGGCAGTCGGGTGGAGACGGCTTCTGGGATCGCGGCGGCACTGGCGGTTCGGGCCGGTCGGACGGGTCGTCCGGCTCATCGAGCTGGGGCGGCAACTGGGGTGGCGACTCGGGCCGCTCGAGCGGTTGGGGAAGCGACAGCAGCGGTGGCCGCTTCGGGCGATCCGGCGGCTTCGGCGGAGGTGGCGGCTTCGGCGCCCGCGGCTTCGGCGGAAGGCGCTGACGATCTTCGTGCGGCGACGGCTGGCCGTTCGCGTGCGCGCGCGTGTGCTCGTGCGCGTGTGCGTGCGCGTGCGCGTGTGCGTCGCCTTTCGCGTGCGTGCGTTCGTCGCGCAAGGTCGTGCGCGCGAGCCGCTGCCGTGTGGTTCGGCGCGGGTTTGCGCACGGAGCATCGCGCGGCCGACCGTTCGGTTCGCGGCGTTGCCTCGCCTCGCGGCGTTACCTCGCCTCGCGGCGTTACCTCGCCCCGCCTTGCCTTGCCTCGCGGCGGTCGCCGCGTCACAATGCCGTCATGTCGACCGACGGCGGTGCATCTGACGATCCCACGGCGTCCTTCGAGGGCGTGAGTGGCGGCGATCGGCCGGCGGCAGCTCGACACGGCATCTACCACGCTGGCGAAGCGATTGGCGCCTACAAACTGATCTCACTGATCGGCGAGGGCGGCTTCGGCGAGGTCTGGCTTGCCGAGCGGAGGCAGCCGTTCGTCCAGCGCGTGGCGCTCAAGCTGATCAAGCCTGGCATGGACTCGCGGAGCGTGATCGCCCGCTTCGAGCAGGAGCGGCAGGCGCTCGCGTTAATGAACCACCCGCACATCGCGAGGGTCCTGGACGGCGGGCTTACGCCGCAGGGCAGGCCCTACTTCGCGATGGAGTATGTGAAGGGCGAGCCGATCACCGAGTTCTGCGACGCGCGGAAGCTCGGTGTGAAGGAGCGGCTCCAGCTCTTCACGCAGGCCTGCGAGGCGGTGCAGCACGCGCACCTGAAGGGCATCGTCCACCGGGACCTCAAGCCCACGAACATCCTCGCGTTCGATGTCGAGGGCGAGGGCGCGAAGCTCAAGGTGATCGACTTCGGGGTGGCGAAGGCGATGAGTCAGACGCTGACCGACAAGACGATCTTCACGGAAACCGGTCAGATGATCGGGACGCCCGCCTACATGAGCCCCGAGCAGGCCGACCCGACCGCGAGCGACATCGACACGCGGAGCGACATCTACTCGCTGGGCGTGCTGCTCTACGAACTGGTCGCGGGCGCGACGCCGTTCGACGCGAGGACCTTGCGCGCGAAGGCCTACGGCGAGATCCAGCGCATCATCCGCGAGGACGACCCGCCGAGCCCGAGCGCGCGGCTCTCGACGATCTCGACGAAGGACGCGGAGCTCGCGAGCCGCATCGAGAGGTCGCGCGGTGTGGCGCTCAAGGAACTCGCGCGGGAACTTCGGAGCGAACTCGAGTGGATCCCGCTGAAGGCGATGCGGAAGGAGCCGCAGAACCGGTACCAGACGGCGATTCACCTCGAGGAGGACATCAAGCGCTACCTCGCGGGCCAGCCGCTCGACGCGGCGCCCGAGTCGCGTGCCTACCGGCTGCGCAAGTGGGCGCGACGGAACAAGACAGCCCTGACGGTCGTGCTCGTTGCCGTGCTGATGCTCGGGCTCGGAGTGTCCATCCCGCCGCTCAAGGCGAAGTGGGACGACATGCGCGAGGTCGCCCGCATGAACGCGTTCGAGGTGCTGGCGCAGGACCCCGATCCTGCGGTGGTCACTGATGCCGCCGCGCGTGAGCGGATCAAGGCGACGGGGAAGGCGTGGAAGATCCGGCACACGGTGAGCGGGATCGTGATGCTCCTCGTTCCGCCGGGAGAGTTTCTGATGGGGTCGCCGGAAACGGAGGAGGATCGCGTGGAAGACGAGTGCCAGCACAGGCGCGTCATCGACAAGGCGTTTTACCTCTCGCAGCACGAGGTCTCGCGGGCGGAGTGGCGCGCGATCGCAGGTTCGGACCGGGGGTCCCTCGGGGGCGACGATTCACCCGTCGGGGGCGTGTCGTGGATCGACATCCACGAGGACTTCATCGCGACCTCGCGCGGATGCTTCCGGCTGCCGAGCGAGGCTGAGTGGGAGTATGCGTGCAGGGCGGGCACGACGACGGCGTACTCGTTCGGCGGTGCCATCACGAAGGAGCAGGTGTGCTTCGGCAGCGAGAAGCACGTCGCCTGCGGCAGCCTGCCCGCGAACGCGTGGGGATTCCACGAGATGCACGGGAATGTGTATGAGTGGGTGGAGGACTCGTACGCCGAGTACCCGAAGGAAGCAGGTGGGCAGGAGGCTGTTGAGGGCGGTGTTTCGTCGGACCGCGTGTTGCGCGGCGGCTCCTGGAGCAACTACTCGTTCAACGTGCGTTCCTCCACCCGCGTCATCTCCCCGCCGGTCACCCCGGGCAACAACTTCGGGTTCCGTGTCGCGAGGGCCCCCTTCTGAGTTTCCTCTCTTCTCTTTCCTCTTTCCTTTACCCTTCTTCTTTCTCCCTTCGAACGCGCCGATCGCGCGCCCCGTCACGCGTCGCGTTCTGCGCGCATGACGAAGCATCGGGCCGCCGAGCGCGGCAGCGCGAGGCGCCGAAGTCCCGAGAGGGCGGCGATCGCGTGCGAGGGGGCGCGCGTCTTGCGCGGGCGTTGGGCTCCGAACGCTCGCCGCAGCCGCTCCCGCCTGCGGCGGCACGCGCTGGGGGGTGAAAATCACCCACGAATCGGGTGAATTTGCACTTCCGTGTGGATCGGTATCCGGGCCCCGGGTATCCTCTCCTCATGTTCGCCCGCCATCTGCGGCCTCGGCTTCTCGAAGCCATCTCCGACACGCCCGTCGTGTTCATCCAGGGGCCGCGGCAGTGCGGGAAGACGACCCTCGCGCGCGCCGTGAGGGTCCGCGGAAAGCCGTTCGAGTTCCGCACCTTCGACCGGACCGCCGACCGCGCGGCGGCGGAGCACGATCCGGATGCGTTCGTCGACGCGCTTCCTCCGCGGGTCATCCTCGACGAAGTGCAGCGCGTTCCCGCGATCTTCCCCGCGATCAAGCGCGCGGTCGACGAGGACCGGCGTCCGGGCCGGTTCCTCCTGACGGGGTCGGCCAGCCCGCTCCTCCTGCCGACTGTCTCCGAGTCGCTCACGGGCCGCATGGAGATCCTCACCCTTCGCCCGTTCTCGCGAGGGGAACTTCTGGGGCGTCGCGAGGTGTTCGTGGACGCCATGCTTCGATCGGGCGCATTTCGGCCCCGCGGTGCCGGCGAGACCTGGCGTGAGCTCGCCCCCGTGCTCGTTCGTGGCGGCTTTCCGGAGGCCGTCGCCCGCCAGGGCGCCGATCGACGCACGCAGTGGTTCGAGAGTTACCTCTCCTCCACGATCGAGAAGGATGTTCGGGACCTCGGCAACCTGCAGCGGCTCCGCGAGGTGCCGATGATCCTCCGTCTTGCTGCGGCAAGGTCGACCGCGACCCTCAATCTGAGCGAGATCGCCCGCGACGCCCAGCTTCCGCTCACGACGCTGCAGCGGATCTGGGCGCTCCTCGAGGCGACCTTTCTCGTCGCGACGCTGCCGGCGTGGAGCACCAACCTGACGAGCAGGGTCGTCAAGTCGCCGAAGCTCATCCTGCTCGATACGGGCTTCCTGTGCCACCTGCTCGGCGCGGACCTGTCACGGCTGCTCGAGGGTGGGCCGCTCGCGGGCCCCGTGCTCGAGACCTTCGTCGTGAACGAACTGCTCAAGCAGGCCGCGTGGAGCGCGGAACGCCCGTCTCTCTTCCACTACCGCACGCACAAGCAGCAGGAGGTCGACATCGTCCTCGAGAGCCGCGCGGGAGCGGTGGTCGGCATCGAGGTGAAGAAGACGGCATCGCCCACCACCTCGGACTTCGCGGGCCTCCGGCACCTCAGGGAGGCCGCAGGCAAGCGCTTTCGCCGGGGCGTGCTCCTCTGCATGGTGCCCGCGCCCGTCGCGTTTGAAGACGACCTCGTCGCGTGCCCGGTCTCGGCGCTCTGGGACGCTCCCGCGCGCTCCTCGTCTTCCGAGTGAAGGCTGCGTGCGCGGGCGGACCCGGTCGTGGAGATCATGCCGAATCTACTGGACGCTTTCGGAAGCGACGGGTTCGCCCCTCACACTCCCGCAAGCATTCCGACGCGTTCGCAGGGAACGGCTGCATCGACACGCCGCGCGTGCGGGGCGTCGAGCGGGCTCTTCACGCCGCACTCGGCGCAGAGGAGGCGGCTCGTGATCTCGCTCGCGAGGAAGATCACGGGGAGGCCCGAGCCCGGGTGCGTTCCGCCGCCGACCGTCCAGAGGTTGTCGAAACCCTGCAACCTGTGCTGCGGGCGCCAGTGGAGCATCTGGGTGATGTTGTGCGCGAGGTTGAAGGTCGCGCCGTGGTTGATGTTCTGCGCGCGCCAGTCGTCGGGCGTGAAGCAGATCTCGGCCTTCACGCGGCGCGCCGCGTCGGGAATGCCCATGACGCTCTCG
>JBIIYI010000113.1:0-8115 GCA_044346895.1 Phycisphaerales bacterium | reverse complement strand
CATGGTCATGCGTAGCTCCCGCCGCTCGCCTTCTTGCGCGGCAATCGCGCGGCCGCCGCACGCGCGGCGTAACCCGACGCCCGGTGCGCCGCGAGCGGATCGCCCGGAAGCCCGCGCGACGCGCGCCACGCGGCGAGTTCCCCGCGCACGTCGGTCGCGAACGCGGACTTCAGGCACTCCTCCGCGGCGACGATGTCGTCCGACGCCCGCGCGGCGTCGAGCCGGTCGAGGTCGACGAGCAGCGCCTTCGCGAAGAGCTCCTGCACGGTGGTGACGGTCTGGATCATGGCCTCGATCTTCGGCTTCTCGTTGTGCGACTGGTCGACCATGTACTCGATGTCGAGGTCGCACCCGGCATCGCGCTCGGCCTCCGCGATCGCCACGAAGATGCGGAACGCGCGGTAGGGATCGATCGAGCCCGTCGTCAGGTCGTCGTCGGCGTAGTGGCGGTCGTTGAAGTGGAAGCCGCCGAGCATGCCCTCGTCCGCGAGGAACGCGACGATGTGCTCGATGTTCTGACCCGGAAGATGGTGTCCGGTGTCGACGAGCACCTTCGCCTGCGGGCCCGCGTGCCGCGCGAACGCGGCGGCCATGCCCCAGTCGGCGACGTCGGTGTGGTAGAACGCGGGCTCGAACGGCTTGTACTCGACGAGCATGCGCATCGCGGGATCGAGCGCGCCGTGCACCTCGCGCAGCGCGTCCATGAAGCGCCGCTTGCGCCGGATGAAGCTCCCCTGCCCCGGGTAGTTCGTGCCGTCGGCGAACCAGAGCGCGAGCGTGCGTGAGCCGACCGCGCGCGCGAGCGCGACCGAGTCGAGCATGTGCTGGATCGCGCGCCGCCGCACCACCGCGTCCTCGTTCGCAACCGAGCCGTGCCTGTAGCACTGGTCCTGGAAGACGTTCGGATTGATCGAGCCGATCCGCAGTCCGCGCGCGCCCGCGGCGGCCGCAAGCGCGGCGCCGCCCCCGTCGGGAACATCCCACAGCACGTGCACCGCGACCGTCGGACACGCGCCGGTCAGGCGATGCACCTCGGCGGCGTCGTCGAGCTTGTCCTCGAGCGTCAGCGCTGCCGCATCCTGCAGGAACTTTCCAAAGCGGGTGCCGGTGTCCGCGAATCCCCACGACGGCAATTCGATCGCGAGGCGGGAAAGCCGATCTGAGATCTTTCCAGAAAACTCGCGGGACATGCTTTCAGAATACGCGATTCCGTCGCATGCTGAGGATCGGTGCGCTGCGGCGGAAACACCGGCGCAGGTAGGATCCCGTCCCGTGAGCGCGTCACCCAAGGACCAACCGGCCATCACGACGATCCGCGTCCGCGACGCCCTCGTCGAGCTGCAGACCGCGGTCCGCGAGGCGATGGCGGGTGCAAAGCATCTCGGTGGCGGTCGGCCCGTCGACCTCGTCGCCGCGTTCGGGCTCGACCTCAAGCTCGCGTGGAAGCTCTCGCGCATCGCGCAGTCGGGTGATCCGTTCGCCGCGGTCCGGCACCTGCCCGGCGCGGCGGGCTGGAGGATCGCGATGGACGCGATGCGCGCCGCCGGCTCGCCCGCCGCCAGCATCGCCGCCGCCGACGAGGCCTTCGACGAGGCGATCCGCCTCGGCACCGCGTGGGCGGGCGACCGCAAGGCGTTCGACATGATGGCCGCCGGCCTCGCCGCGGGGAGTGATCTCCGCATCGACGTCGAGCACCGCAGACAGCTCTACCTCGGCGGCAGCTACGTGTGGGGCGTGCGCGCGCGCCTCGCGCTGCGCTTCGACGTGATGGGCCCGGCGGCGAAGAAGGGGCTTCTCGACTGCGCCACCGTGCGCGGCTTCATCGATCTCGAGCGACTCCGCGCGGACGCCCCGTGGCAGTTCGAGGCTCCGTTCGTCTTCGACGACCGCGCGACGAAGGTCGTCGCGCATCGTTCCGAACCGATCGAGCCGCCGGACGCGTCGACGCCCGCGGGCCTGCCGCTGATGGGCTCGCTCTCGACCCAGCCGATCCCCACGCTCAGGCCGGCGGGCTCGCCGCGCGGAACGCTCGCCTTCGAGATTCCCGAGACGGGCGTCGGCATCGAGGGGCGGTTCACGATCTTCCAGGGCTCGATCCTGCGCGCCGTCCAGCCGATGCAGCGCTCGAAGCGGCACCACGGGATCTTCCAGCTGTTCCGCCAGCGCACGCCCGTCGAGCGCGCGGTGTTCGACCTCCTCGTCCACGAGTCGCTGCTCGAGGACGGGCGGCTGCCGGAGGCGATCCTCTACAGCGACCTGCACCGGACGCCCGACTCGCCGGTGCACCAGTTGAAGGACCGTCTGCCCGCGGGGCTGGGCGTCGAGTCGCTCGGTGCCGCGTCGCGGCGCCCGAAACTCGAGGGGTTCGACGAGTACCAGCGCATGCACGCGCAGGTCTTCGAGGCGACGGGCTGGAAACCCGCGGAATTCCGCGCCTTCCGAGTGGCCGCGCCGTATCCGCCCGTGCCTTCGACGCTGGTCCTCGAGATGCAGGTCGCCGACTGAGGCGCCGCCCACCGCATCCCGTAGGATGCGTGCATGTCGACCGAGCACCTCCTCGAGAACAACCGCGCGTGGGCGGCGCGGATGGAGCGGGAACGTCCTGGGTTCTTCCGCAGCCTCGTCGCGCAGCAGAAGCCGCGCTACCTCTGGATCGGCTGCGCGGACAGCCGCGTTCCGGCGAACGAGATCATCGGCCTCCCCCCCGGCGAGGTGTTCGTCCACCGAAACGTCGCGAACCTGGTCGTCCACAGCGACCTGAACTGCCTCTCGGTGCTCGACTTCGCGGTGAACGCGCTCGGCGTGCAGGACATCATCGTCTGCGGCCACTACGGCTGCGGCGGCGTGAACGCCGCGCTCGCGCCCACCGAGAACCGCATCGTCGACCACTGGATCCGGCACATCCGCGACATCGCCAAGCACTACAGGGACGACATCGAGCGCGAGCCGACCGCGACGGCCCAGTCGCGGAGGCTGTGCGAGCTGAACGTCGCGGTGCAGGTCGTCCACGTGCGTGAATCGCCGGTGCTGCTCGCGTCGCGTGCGAAGGGCGTCCAGGTGCACGGCTGGATCTACGACGTCGCGGACGGCCTCCTGCGCGACCTCACGCCGATCGTCGACGAGGTGCGCGCGCTCGAACCTTCGTGCAGACTGTCGTGAGTTCCCCGCGCGACGCACACGTCCACGCCGACGCGCCGCCGGGCGACGCGACGCACGGCCACGACCGCCACCGCGTGATCGGTGCCGTCGGCGCAACGGGCATGATCGTCGCCGCGATGGTCGGGAGCGGCATCTTCTCGCTCACCGGCCAGTTCGGCGCGAAGGTGGGCACGCCGGAGAACCTCCTCGCACCGTGGGTGATCGGCGGCATCCTCGCCCTGTGCGGCGGACTCTCTCTGGCGGAACTCGGCGCGATGATCCCATGCTCCGGCGGCAGCGTCGAGTTCGCGCGGCGCGCGTTCGGATCGACCGTCGGCTACCTCGTCGCGATGGTGACGATCCTCTCGGGATACTTCCTTTCGATCGCCGCGGTCGCGCTTCTCCTCGCGCAGTACGTCGACGCGCTCCTCGCACCCGATCTTCCCGACGCCGCGATCGCGATCGTCGTGGTCGTCGTCGCCTATCTCTCGCAGCTGCCCGGCCTCCGCGCGGGCTACGCCTTCAACACGGCGCTCTCGGTCCTGAAGATCGGCTTCGTGGCGGCGTTCGTCGTCGCCGGGCTGCTCGTTCCGGTCGGCGAGCGGCGCTCGGCTCCGCCGCCCGAGACGAGCCCCGGGCTCCTCTCGCCCGCGGTCGCGAGCGCGACGCTCACCGTGAGCTTCGCGTACCTCGGCTGGTCGACCGGCGCCGACATCGCCGGCGACATCCGGCGTCCCGGCCGCAACGTCCCGCTTGCGATCATCGCCGCGATCCTCGTCGTCTTCGCCCTCTACATCGGCGTCAACCTCGTCTACCTCCGCGTGATCGACCCGACCGCGATGGTCGGCGCCGACGGTGGCGAACTCCCTGCGATCGGCTCGGTGGCGGCGACGCTCCTCTTCGGCCCGGCGATCGGAACGGCCATGACCGCGGTGATCGCGGCGCTCTTCTTCTCGACGATCGTCTCGGGCACGATCACCGCCGCGCGCATCCTCGAATCGATGGCGCACGCCCGCGAGATCCCCGCGTGGACGGGCGTCCGCCGCACCGACGGCGTGCCTGCGCGCGCGCTCCTCGTGACGCTCGTCGCGAGCCTCGCGCCGCTTGCGATCGGCTCGCTCGACGACATCTTCGGGCTGCTCACCGTGCTCGTGAACATCTTCTCGTCGCTCTCGGTCGCGGCGGTGATCGTGCTGCGCCGGACGATGCCCGACGCGCCGCGGCCATTCCGCGTGCCGCTCTATCCGGTCGTGCCGCTCGTCTATCTCGCGCTCGCGGCATGGAGCGTGGCGGCGAGCGTCGCCGACGGCGGCTGGAAGTCGATCATCGCGAGCGTCGCGACGGTCGTGGTGCTGCTCCTCTTCCGCCCGCTGCTCGCGCCCGGTCGCGGGGCCGGCCGCGTACCCGCGAGTTCGCCGAATCCATGACCGGATCCACGAAGTCCCCCCGCCACGTGCAGCCCGTCGGCCGCGTGCATTCCATCCGTCTCACCTCGCCCGCCCAGTTCTCCGCCAGGATGCCCATGAACCTCTTCCGATACGCACCTTCGTCTCTTGCACTTTGCGCGTTCCTTCTGCCCCTCGCCGCGTGCGCGTCGGGCTCCGGCTCCGGCTCCGGCTCCGGCGCATCAAAGCAGGTCAGCGCCGCAACCGAAGCGCGCATGCACGGCAAGATGCAGTTCGCGATCCTGATGTACGAGACCAACGACGCGTGGCACCGGATGCCGGTGGCGGAACGCGACATCCTGCTCAAGAAGTACGGGCTCTGGGTGCGCGATCTCAAGGCGAAGGGCATCCTCAAGGAAGGCAATCCCATCGGCCGCGGCGGCGTGATCATCGCGACCGACCGACGCGGGCAGCCCGAGGCCGCTCCGATCGATCCGAACGCGCGCAATCTCACCGGCTACTTCGTCATCGAGGTCGCGAGCGCGCGCGAGGCGGAGGCGATCGCCGCGACATGCCCGGCGCTCCTCCACGGCGAGGTCGTGCACCTGAGGCCGATCGGGCACGAGTAGATGCGCGACGCTGCCTGGCAGCGCCAAAACCGGTGCCTGGCACCAACCGCGGATCGACCGTGGAACAACCGCGCACCAACCGTGGATCAACCAGGCACCGGTCGCGGTCGACGAACAGCGCCCGCGTGGCAACGCCTCCAGCACGCTCTCGAGCGAGTGAATTCCCGAGGAATAGCGGTCGGGACCGATCGTCGATCGAACGACGGCCCTCGGTCCCGACCCGTGCTGGACCATGAAGGGTCCGGTGCGCGGTTGATCCCAGGTCGCAACCAGGTTGCGCCGCGGTTGGTGCACGGTTGGTGCCTGGCACCGTGTGCGTCACGCGCCGGGAAGCGCCCGCGGCACCCCCGTCACCTCCCGCACCGATCCCTCCGCGGGCGAGAGTTCCTCCGGCGCCAGTTCGAGCGCGCCCGCGAGCTCGGCGGTATCGCGCGCGCTCGGCAGGAGGCGCGTATTGAAGCTCCCGACCGCTGCGTTGAACGTCTTCGTGGCGCTGGTCAGTCCCGCGCCGACCTTGTCGAGGTGCTCCGCGAACTTCCCGATCCGGTCGAGCAGTTCCTTCGCGTTCTCGCCGATCCTCCGCGCGTTCTCGTTGAGCTTCGCCTGCTGCCACTGGATCGCGCACGTCCGGAGCAGCGCGAGCAGCGTCGACGCCGTCGTGATGATGACGCCCTTCGAGAGCGCCTCCTGGTAGATCGTCGCATCCTCCTCGAGCGCCGCGATCAGCCCGCTCTCGAGCGGCACGAAGAGGACCGTGATCTCGACGCCGCCGCCGAGCGCCTTCGCGTACTCGCGCGAGGCGAGCGTGCGCATGTGGCTGCGCAGCGCCTGCGCGTGCGCGGCGCGGCGGACGATCCGCTCGCCATCGGGCAGCGCGGCGTCGAGCGAGTCGAGGTACGCGTTCATCGGCACCTTCGCGTCGATCGGCACGAACCGTCCGCCGGGAAGGCGCACGGTCATGTCCGGGCGCAGGCGGTTGCCTTCGTCGTCCTCGGCGCTGGTCTGCTCCTCGAAGTCGACGTTGGCGACGAGCCCCGCCATCTCGGCGATGTTGCGCAGCGACACCTCGCCCCACTGCCCGCGCTGGCGGTTGTCGCGCAGCGCGCTCGAGAGGGTCTGCGCCGCGCTCGAGGCCTTCTGCTGGAGTTCCGCGATCTGCTTGAGCTGCTCGCCGAGCGACTTCGCGTCGCCCTCGCGCTTCTCGCCGAGCTGCTTGACGAGTTCCTCCTGCTTCGCGAGCTGCTCGCGCAGCGGCGCGATCGTGGCGTCGATCGCCTTCTGCCGCGCCTCGAGCTCCTGCGACGAGAGCTGCTTCTGCCCTTCGAACTGCTCCTTCGCCTGACGCAGCAGTGTCTCCGCGGTCGACTTCAGGACGTCGGCGCCCGCGGCCTTGAAGACGTCGGTCAGCTGCGCCTTCGACTGTTCGAGCGACGCCTTCACCTCGGCGAGCGAGCGCTCGCGCTCCTCGAGCACGCGCCGCATCGCCTGCTCGCGCTCGGCGATCCGCTCCTCCGCCGCGCGCAGTTCCTCCTGCGTCTTCGCGCGGAGGCGCGCCTCCTGCTCGGCGCGCGCGCGTTCGGCGTCGACCTGCGCCCGGAGTTCCTGCGCCGCCGACTGGGCGGCACCGCAGAGCGCCTTCGCGGAAGCCTCCGCCGCCGCGGCCCCCGCGGCCTCGCCACGCAGCCGGTCGCGCTCGACGCGCATCGGCTCGAGTTCGGCGCGCGCGGCATCGAGCGCCGCCTGCGTCGTCGCGCCCGCCGCGACCGAGCGCGCGCGGGAGAGCGCCGTCGCCACCGCGAACGCGGCCAGTCCGCCCACGAGAAGGCCCGTCCCGATTCCCACCAGGAGTGTCGTCAGATCCATGGATGCATCGTACCGACCGCCCCCACCGACGCAACGGAATCGGAGAGACTAGGGCGATGCGCTACCTCGTCGACCTCACCGGCATCCTCGTCCTCGACAAGGATCTCGGCATGAGTTCGATGCGCGCGGTCGACGTCGCGCGCCGGCGCGCCGGCCGCGCGAAGGCCGGCCACGCGGGCACGCTCGATCCGCTCGCGACCGGGGTCCTCGTGGTCGCGTTCGGTCGGGCGACGAAGGCGATCGATCTCCTCATGGCGACGGAGAAGCGCTACGAGACCGACGTCGATCTCTCCGCCTTCACCTCGACCGACGACCGCGAGGGCGAACGGCGCGAGATCGCCGTCACGACGCCGCCGACGCGCGAGGCGGTCGACACCGCGCTCGCAGGCTTCCGCGGCGCGATCCTCCAGCGGCCGCCCGCCTTCAGCGCGGTGCATGTCGGGGGAAAGCGCGCCTACCAGCTCGCGCGCAACGACGCGCCGCCCGAACTCCCGCCGCGCGAGGTGCTCGTCCACGAGATCGCGCTCCTCGACTACGCGTGGCCGATCGCGCGCGTCGCGATCCGCTCCGGCAAGGGCTTCTACGTGCGCAGCCTCGCGCGCGACCTCGGGCTCGCGCTCGGGACGGGCGGCCACTGCGCGACGCTGCGGCGCACCGCCGTCGGACCGTTCAGCGCGGCGATGGCGCGACGCCTCGACGAACTTCCCGAACGCATCGACGAATCGCACCTGATACCGCTCGAGACGGCGCTCGCGATGACCGGAGCGCTCGACGCGCGCGGCGTGCGCGAGACGCGCGAGTAGCCGCACAGCGCCGGCAGGAATGCCCTGGGAACCAAGTCTCACCGCGATGAGCGAGGCCGAGGCGCGATGATGGAGGCCAGGCGCGATGAGCCGCCTTCAGCCGCGCGGCGCGGGCGGTTCCGATGCCGTCGTCGACGCCGGGTCCGTCGCGGGCGCGCCGTGCGTCGTCGCCACCTCGCGCACCCGCGCCTTCTCCGCCTCGTCGGCCATGCGGCGCGCGCGCCGATCCTCGAGCCAGCTCGTCAGGACGAAGAGCGACATGCCCGCGAGGAGCAGCACGTCGGCCACGTTGAAGAC
>JBIIYI010000112.1:0-8179 GCA_044346895.1 Phycisphaerales bacterium | reverse complement strand
CGCCCTCGGCGCTCGTCGGGCTGAAGGAGAGGATCGACGCCGACGCGCAGTTGACGTAGCCGTCGTTGAGGAGGACGTCGATTGCGGCGGGCGTGTTCTCGATCGTCGCGATCGCGTCGTTCACCGCGAATGCGCCCTGATCGACGCACGGCGTGCCCGCGATGTGCGCGCTCATCGACGCGATCGAGTACGGGTGGAACAGCAGCGAGACGTTCGACATGCCGCCGGGGCAGCCGTGGCAGTACGACATGATGGTGCCGCTCCACGCCTGCGAGCAGTCGTTCGTGCCGCAGCCATCCGCCTGCGGATTGTGGTCGTGCGTGTGCGGCGCGCCGAAGTTGTGTCCGAGCTCGTGCGACACGACCATCGGCTCCCAGTTCCCGTGATCGTGATCGATGAGCGGATAGGGGAAGCCGTAGCCGACGCCCGAGGAGAGGCCGAATCCGTAGTCCTGGTTCGAGCAGGCGACGCTGAGCCACGCGACGCCGCCACCGAGGCCGCGGCCCGCGAGGTGGTGCCCGAGGTCGCGCGCGATCGCAGACTCGTTCGCCGCCCAGTAGTCGCGGTACTGGTAGAGCTGGTCGACCATGCCCGTCATCGTCCACGGGTCCTCGCCCGTCCAGAGGCGCAGGAACGTGATCGGAATGCGAACATCGACGTCGCGCGCGTACACCTGGCTCGACGCGCCCATCAGCAGGAGCGCGTACTGCGCGGCGGCGACCGTGTTCCCGCCTTGCGCCGACATCGTGAACTCGGTGTCGGTGTCGACGGCGATCCTGAACTCGCGGCAGGCGGCTCCGCCGGCGATCCCGCCTTCACCCGCTCCGCTTCCTTCGTGGCGCGCGTTCTCCGCGAGTTCCGCCGCGGCGCAGGCGAGGCCCTCGACCGACTGCGCGGCGAGCGCGCTCTCGTGTGCGATCATCGGGGGAAGCCCGCGTGCGCGTGCGCGCAGGCCGCCATCCGAGATCCACCAGGAATCCGTGCCGATCTCGATCGAGCCGACGGTGAGATGCGCGCCGTCGCCGCGGCCGAACCCGAGGTAGACGCGCGAATCCGGCTCGCCCTGCACGGTGCCCGCGTACGCGAACGGGAGCGGTGCGTCGAGCGGTGCGCGGCGAACCTCGCCCTTCACGACCGCGGCGGTCTCGAGTCGGAAGTCCTCGTCGACGAGCGGCATCGCCGCGAGATTCACCGTCACCGCGCCGCGCGTGGGAAGGTCGATGGTGATGCTCGCCGCGGGAACGCCCGCGCGCAGGGCGGCGAACTCTCCCGCATCGAGCGCCCGATAGCCCGCGCCCTGCAGAGGCGGCAGGCCGGACGCGCGCTGCACGGAGCCCGGCACGCCGCTCGGCGACGCGGATGGGCGCGCGAGTATCCGTCTCGTTCCATCGAGCGAGGGAGCGAGCAGGACGGCGAGCGCGAGTGCGGTGTGGATCATGCGGGTGTGCGTTCGAAGAGGTGCGGTGGCCGGACGGATCGCGAAGGATCCGCCCAGAACGCGGGAATGCAAGATGAATCGGACCAGATCGCGAGAGGGATCGGATTTCGATCCACCTGACGCGCGGGCACGGTACCGAACCGGGAGCCGTTCGTGCGACCCGGTCCGCGCGGAACGACGTGCGCCATGGATGGACGTCGATGCGCGACGTCGCGATCCCGGTCTACGCCCGCGCAGGCCGATCGCACAGCGCGAGCATCGCCATCGCGGCGATGCCATGCTCGATCGCGGCGTCGTTGAAGTCGTAGGTCGGCTGGTGGAGATGCGCCGACTTCCAGTGCCCGTCCTCCATGCCGAGGATGTAGAAGCACGCGGGGATCCTCTCGGCGTAGAACGCGAAATCCTCGCCGCCCATCACCGGAACGTCCATGTGCTCGAGCCGCTGCCACGGAAGCGCCTCGCGCACGATGCGCTCGAACTCGGCGACGCTCGCGTCGTCGTTGCGCGTCACGGGGTAGCCGCGGGAGTACCGCACGTCCGCCTCGCAGCGGTGCGCGTGCGCCACCTCGCGCGCGACCTCGCCGATGCGTCGCTCGATGTGCGCGCGCGTCTCCTCCCGCAGCGCGCGCGCGGTGCCCTGCAGCGTCGCCGACGCGGGGATCTGGTTGGTCGCGGTGCCCGAGTGGAACGTGGTCGTGCTCACGACGCCCGCATCGAGCGGATCGAGTTCGCGCGCGACGATTCCCTGCAAGGCGACGACGATCGCGCTCGCCGCGAGGATCGGATCGCGCCCATGGTGCGGCCACGCCGCGTGCGCGGCACGTCCGTGGACGACCACCTCGAAGCGGTCGCTCGACGCGAACAGCGAGCCGCGCCGCGTCTGGAGCGCGCCGAGCGCGACACCGGGAAAGTTGTGGAGTCCGTAGATCCGGCGCGGGGCAGGGCCCTCGGGCCGCGCGTCGAGCGCGCCATCCTCGACCATTCGCCGTCCGCCGGCGCCGCCTTCCTCCGCGGGCTGGAAGAGGAAGCGCACCGGATTCGGAAGCGCGCCCCGCTCGGAGAGGCGCTTCAGGACGCGCGCGGCACCGACGAGGATCGCCGTGTGTCCGTCGTGCCCGCAGGCGTGCATGCGGCCAGCCGTCCGTGATTTCCAGGGACTTTCGCCCTGCTCCTCGATCGGAAGACCGTCGATGTCCGCGCGGAGCGCGACGGCGGTCGGCGCGGCGCCCGGCAGGAACGCGAGCGTTCCCGTGCCGCCCGCGAGTCCGTCGGCGTGGGGGATCCCGGCTTCATCGAGCGCCTGGCGGATGCGTGCGCTCGTGCGCACTTCCTCGTAGCAGATCTCGGGATGCGTGTGGAGTTCGCGTCGGAGCGCGGTCGCGCGCGGGGCCTCCTCCGCGGCGAGCGAGCGGACGAGGTCGGTGAGGGGCGCGAGGCTTGGAGCGACCATGACGCCGATGGTAGCGGCCCCGCCCATGCGGTCGCGATCGATCGCGGCGCGAAATGGCCTGGCTCCCGATGCGCGTTCGGCGCGGTCCGATCGGGTTTCGGGTTTCGGGTTCGTCCGGCCGGCGGGCGGGTCAGCTCTTCAGCCGCGACAGTCCGATCGCCTCGCGACCCTCGTTGATGCGGGCGAATGCGTGCCGCTCGTTGCGGATGAGGCGGGTCAGCTGGCTCATGGTGACGCCGAGGATCCCGGCGGCGCCCGCGACGTCGTATCGACGCGCGGTCACGACGTCGAGCGCCTCGGAGAGGAGCGCCGGGAAGTCGTCGTGCTCGGGATTCACCGGCAGTTTTTCGCCCTGGCGGCGCCGGCACCAGAGTTCGCTCGGCTTGTGACCGTCGCGGCTCGTCACGGTGCGCACCTTGCACGCGAGCTTGAGGCGGAGGCGGAAGATCGCCATGTGGCGGTTCTGCGCCTGGCTGCGGCGCTCGGTGGCGTGCGCCTCGACGCCCGTGGGAACGTGCTTGATCCAGACGGCCGTGTCGACGCGGTTCCGGTGCTGGCCGCCGGGCCCCGACACGCGCCCGGTCTCGATTTCGCACTGGCCGAGGAAATCCGCCTCCTCGAGGGTCGAGGGATGCCGCCCCTCGATCATGATCGCGCGTTCGTCGATGAAGGGTGGGCGATAGGCCATTTCGTGCGGTGCTCTTCGGCGTTCGTCCGACGCCGCGCATCGCGGTCGCCGGGCGCTCCGACCGTCAGACCCTACCATGCGCGTCGATGACGTGCATCCTCGGCATCGAGACTTCCTGCGACGAGACTGCGGCGGCCGTGGTGGATGGCGACCTCGTCGTCCGGTCGAGCGTGGTCGCGTCGCAGTACGAACTGCACGCCGAGTACGGCGGCGTCGTTCCCGAGATCGCGAGCCGCGCGCACCTCGAGCGGATCCTTCCCGTCGTGCGCACGGCGCTCGCCGAGTCTGGCGTCGCGCTCTCCGAGATCGACGCCGTGGCGGTCGGCATCCGGCCGGGACTGATCGGGAGCCTGCTCGTCGGCGCGAGCACGGCGAAGGCGCTCGCGTGGTCGCTCGGGAAGCCGTTCCACGCGGTCGATCACGTCGCCGCGCATCTCTCGGCCGGTCTTCTCCGTGCACGGGATTCGAGCGACGAGGCAGCGGCCTGCGAGAAGCGCGGCGCGCTCCGGCAGGCGCTCGGGCAGGCGCTCGGACTGGTCGTCTCGGGCGGGCACACCAGCCTCTTCCGGCTTGAGGGTGCGGGCGGAGCCACGCTCCTCGGACGCACGATCGACGACGCGATCGGCGAGGCGTTCGACAAGGCCGCGAACATGCTCGGACTCCCGCATCCCGGAGGGCCGAATCTCGAGCGCGCCGCCGAGGGCGGCGATCCGTCGCGCCTGCGGACCACGCTCCCGCGCCTCGGGAACCCGCTCGACTTCTCCTTCTCCGGGGTCAAGACGAAGCTCCTCTACGAGATCCGCGGCGTGCCGCAGGGGCGCGGCGCCCAGGCGACGTTCGCCCGCGGCGTCGGCGATCTCGACGCGGGGCGGCGCGCCGATCTCGCGGCGAGCTTCCAGCGCGCGGCGATCGCGCAGGTGATCGATCGGCTCGACGCCGCGGCCGACCGCGAGTCGCCTCGCGCCCTCTTCGCCGGTGGAGGCGTGGTGGCGAACCGCACGCTTCGCACCGAACTCGCCGCGTGGAGCGCGCGACGAGGGATCGCGCTCGTCGTTCCCGAGCCCTGCTACTGCGGCGACAACGCCGCCATGATCGCGGGACACGCGGCGCTGTTGCGCGCGGAGTCGCCGGGAGGCGCGGCCGGCGACGACCTGTCGGTTCCCGCGGAACCCGTCTCGATGCTTGCGCGCGGCGCGCTGCCGAAGCGCGTACATTGACGGCGTGAAGATCGATCCACGAGAGGCCGCCAACGTGAACGCCGAGCGCGCGGTGCTCGTCGGCGTCCGCACGCGCGGCTCGCGCATGGATTTCGTCGATCCGCTCGGGGAACTCCGCTCGCTCGCCGAGACGGCGGGGGCGCGCGTCGTCGGCGAACTCCTCCAGAACCGCGAGGCCCCGACGGGCCGGACGTATCTCGGGAAGGGCAAGGTCGAGGAACTCGTCGCCATGGTCGCCGAACTCGGCGCGGGCGTCGTCGTCTTCGACAACGAGCTGTCGCCCTCGCAGATCCAGGCGCTCGAGGAGGAGGCGAAGGTCAAGGTGATCGACCGCAGCGAGCTGATCCTCGACATCTTCGCGAACCGCGCGACGACGCGCGAGGCGCAGCTTCAGGTCGAGATCGCGCAGCTCGAGTACACCGCGCCGCGGCTCCGTGCGATGTGGTCGCACCTCGGGCAGGTCACCGGCGGCGCGCCGGTGGGCGTCGGAACGCGCGGACCGGGCGAGCAGCAGCTCGAGATCGACCGCCGGCTCGTCTCGCGACGCCTCGTCGCGCTGCGGCGCGAGCTCGACGAGGTGCGCGTCCGCAAGGCGCGCGAGGTTGCCGAGCGCCGCGCGGAACACTTCACCGTCGGCATCGTCGGCTACACGAACGCCGGGAAGAGCACGCTCTTCAACGCGCTGACGGCGGGCGGCGCATACGCGGCCGACAAGCTGTTCGCCACGCTCATGACCCGCGTCGAGCGGTGGAACGTGGGCGGCGCCAACGCGGTCCTCCTGTCGGACACCGTCGGCTTCATCCGGGATCTCCCGCACCATCTCGTCGCGAGCTTCCGCGCGACGCTCGAGGACGCGATCCACGCGCACGCGCTCCTCATCGTCCTCGACGCGAGCGACCGCGAGGCGCCGATGCAGCTCGAGACCGTTCGCGCGGTGCTCGAGGACGTCGGCGCGAACACGCAACCGCGCTTCCTCATCCTCAACAAGATCGACCGGATCGCGACGCTCCCGCGCGAGGAGCGCGAGTCGCTGCGGACGCTCGCCGAGTGGGAGGAGCGCGAACCCGGAGCGATCGCGATCAGCGCGACGACCGGCGCGGGTTTCGACGAACTCCGGGCGCGCGTCCTCGCGCTCGTGACGGGCGGCGTGCGCCGGCGCTCGATCCGCGTGCCTATCGCGAGCGCGCGGCTCATCGACGCGATCGAGAAGCGCTGCGCCGTGCTCGAGCGCAACTACGGCGAGGCCGAGGTGGAGCTCGTCGTCGAGATCGGCGATCGGCAGATCGAGGCGCTGCTCCCGCTCGGCGAGGCGTTCCTCGTCGACGGCGAGGATCCGCGACCGAAGCGCGCGTCGTGGGGGAACGGCGCGAAGCGCCGAGCTCCGCATCTCGTCGATCCCGATGTCGATCCCGATGTCGATCCCGATGGGGAGAGCGGTCCGATCTGACGTCGCGGAGGCCGCAGGCCGAAATGCGACGCCGTACACCGGCGACGGGGCCGCGCGGACGGGGCCACGCGGAGCCGCGGTCATGCAGCCGGGCCGATTCCGGGACCTGTTCACGCGAAGATCGAGCGTGCGAGCGCGAGTGCGCCCTTCGGCCGTTCTCCCGTGGCACGAGGTTCGCGCACGAAGAGCAGCGGCTGCGCGAGCGGATCGAGCGCCCAGTAGACGGCCATGCGCGACTGGTTCCGCATCGACCCCGACCAGAACCCGTCGCCGCCGCGGCCGTAGGCGACCAGTTCGCCGGGCTTCGGACGGCGATCCCAGCGCTCGATGTGCGAGCCGAGGAGCGCGGTCGCGAACGCCTCGAATCCGCCGGTCGAGCCGCAGACGACGATCACGTTCTCGCTGCGCGGCATGAACTGGGCGAAGGCCTTGCGCAGCGTGGCCTGGAATCGCGGCACGTGGCCGTCGAAGCTCGCGGACTGATCCGGAACGAGCTCGACGTGGCCGCTCGGGGAGGGGGCGATGACGCGCAGTCGCGCGGCGGTGCGCGCCTCGGCGTCGCGAAACGCGATCTCGTCGCCGACGGAGGCCTGCTCGACGAAGTCGAAGGCCTCGTCGAGCGCGGCGTGCAGCGCCCGGCCCCGGAGGTTCTTCGCGAGCGCGAGGGCGACCACGATCCCGCGACGGACGTCCTCGAGCGCGCGCCAGGCCGGCGTGACCACGCCCGGCTGATCCTCGAGCGTGGGATGCGGCGCGCGCTTCACGTGGATGTCGAGGATGGCGCCGTCGCGCTCGGCGCGGAAGTCGACGTGGCGACCGGAAGGAGTCTCGAGTTCGTAGGTGACGTGGCAACCCGACGAAAGGAGGCGCTCCGCGACGAGGCACTCCGCGCAGACGGTCCGGACGCGGTCGAGACGGGTGTCGGCGAGTTCCCGCTCCGCGAGCGTCTGGTGCGCCGCATCGAGCGCGCGGCGGAAGGTGCGCAGCGTCGCGGGGTCGATGCGCTGCGACCAGTCGGCCGCCTCGCGCGCGAACGCACGGTCGAGGCGCTTCACAAGCCTCGTGAGCGGCGTGCGGTCGTGGGGCGCGCGTGCCATGCGCGGTTTATCGGGGTTCGGACGCCCGCCTGCAAGCGGACCGCGAGCGACGGAGGGTCGTGCGGGTCGTTCGCTTCATGCGGCCGTACGCGGGCAGGATTCGCCGATCCTCGGGCGCTTGACGCAGTCCGGCCTCCCATGCGGCCGACGGTAGTTCTGACCGAAAGCCGAGTGCGGACGTGCCGCTCCTTCGGTTCGGGATGAACGGCCCGGTCTGCGGCCGGGGGAGTGAAGCGATGCGAATCGGAGAAATGCTCGTCCATCTCGGTGTGCTCGATGCGCGGCAGGTCGAACGGATCCTCGAGGAGCAGGAGTCGTCGAGCGAGCCGTTCGGCGCGATCGCCGAGCGTCTCTTCGGCGTCTCTCCGGACACGATCGAGCGCGTCTGGATCGAGCAGGCGCAGGACAGGGCGCAGCTCTTCGACGCCGAACGCGGCATCGACGACGACGCCCGCGAACTGGTGATCCGGCGACAGGCCTGGCAGTTCGGGATCGTTCCGCTGCGGCTCGACGACGGGTATCTGATCGCCGCCACCAGCCGGAAGCAGTTGCCCCGCGCGGTGCGGTTCGCGACGCGCGTCCTCGGCATGGCGGTGCAGTTCGAGATCGCCGACGACATGACCTTGAGCCAGTTGCTCGCCCACCAGTACCCGATGCGGGGAACGACTGGCACGGACGACGGGGGCTTGCCCGAGTTCCTGCGGCGTGCGGCGTGAGCGGCGCACGCGGCTGGCGAACTTGACAGCCGACGGAGTTCGGCTACTCTTCCGTCCCGCCCTCGGGCGTACGCCAACTTAGCTCAGTTGGTAGAGCATCGCATTGAAAATGCGAGTGTCCCCGGT
>JBIIYI010000111.1:0-8189 GCA_044346895.1 Phycisphaerales bacterium | reverse complement strand
GGAGGCCGGCATCCACTCCGGCGACTCGACCTGCATCGTGCCGCCGTTCTCGCTGTCGCCCGCGCTGGTCGACGAGATCCGCACCACGGCGCGCCGCCTTGCCGAGAAGCTGCGCGTGCGCGGCCTGATGAACGTCCAGTTCGCGGTGAAGGATGGCACCGTCTACATCCTCGAGGTCAACCCGCGCGCGTCGCGCACGTCGCCGTTCGTCGGCAAGGCGAAGGGCGTGGCGTGGCCGTTCGTCGCGGCGCAGGTGATGATGGGCCGTTCGCTCGCGCGGCTAGGGACGAAGGAGATTCCCGACACCGGCTTCTACGCGGTGAAGGAGTCGGTCTTCCCGTTCTCGAAGTTCCCCGGCGTCGACGTGGTGCTGGGCCCCGAGATGCGCTCGACCGGCGAGGTCATGGGCGCGGATCGCTCGCTGCCAATTGCCTTCGCGAAGGCGCAGATGGGCGCAGGCATCCACCTGCCGACCGCGGGCAACGTCTTCCTCTCGGTGCGCGAAGGCGACCGCGAAGGAATCGTGGGCATCGCGCGCGACCTCAAGGAGATGGGCTTCCTCGTCTACACCTCGCGCGGAACCTCGGCGTTCCTCGCCGAGCGCGGCGTCGAGACGAAGCAGGTCCACAAACTGAGCGAAGGCGCGCGGCCGACCGTGCTCGACCTGATCGCCAACGGCGAGATCCACCTCATCATCAACACGCCCACGAAGAAGGGCGCGAAGACCGACGAGGGCAAGATCCGCGCGAACGCGGTCCGCGCTGGAATCCCGATGATCACCACGGTCTCGGCGGCCCGCGCGACGGTCGACGCGATCGCCGCGCTGCGCGCCGGCGCGTGGAACGTGAACGCGATTCAGGACTACTTCCCGCATCTTGCGCGGCCGAAGGCCGAGCCGAAGCGCGCGCTTGCCGGCGCCGGAGCGTAAGCAGGCCCGCGTGCGGCGACGCGGGGCGAGGACCGCGCGGGACGCGCCTCGATGCCTTTACGTCGAGAGGTCCTTACGTCGAGGCTCTTGCGCGCAGCGACGCGCCGACGCCTGCGCGCGTCTTGAGGTGGTCGATCACGTTCATGAAGTTGATGTACGCGTCGTACGGCGAGTCGTACGGCGAGAAGTACTTGTGGACGTCGCCGTCCGACCAGTACTTCGTGCACATGTAGTAGAGGTGGTCGCTCGTCGTGAGCTTGCGCCAGTCCTCGAGGATGTACGGATCGCCGGCGGCGTGGCGCTCCTTGACGGGCGCCTCGAGCGCGTAGAGGTCCGCGGCCGCGCCGTCCTGGATCGGGTTCCCGAGCCACGCCGACAGATCGCGCTCGCTGTCGGCCCACGAGATGAAGTCCTTCACGTCGTACTCGCCGACCGGCTCGTGGCAGTCGAGGATCTGCGACGGCGTGAGGAAGTCGTTGTGCCCGGAGTTCGTGTCGTAGACCGCGCCCGGCAGCGCGTCGAGGAACTCGAAGATCCCCGTGTCGGCCCACTGGTGCTCGCCGAAGGTCTCGTAGTCCATGAACAGGTTGCACATGTAGCCGTCGCCGTTGATCTGGTTGACCCAGCCGGCGAACTTCTCCGCGCTGAGCGGCCATTCCTTCCAGCCGCGGTTCGAGAAGCGGAACGCGACGTCGTCCGACAGGCGGTAGTTCTTGAGGAGGAGCTTGACGGGCCGCTCCTCGAGCGGGCCGTTCCCCGGTGGCGCGTACAGGTAGTTCGGCGAGCGGAACCCGAGCAGGCGGTCGACGCCCTCGCAGAGGATCGCGCGGTGCTGGCCGCGCCGCGCGATGTGCGCCGCGAGCTCGTTCGAGTAGATGAGCTCGGTGTTGCGGAAGACCTTCGGCGTCACGCCGAAGACCTCGCGCATCCGCTTCTGGTGGAGGTCGACCTGCGCGTCGAACTCCGCGCGCGAGAAGAGGAACGAGAGCGAGTGGTGGCTCGTCTCGCCGATCAGCTCGCATGCGCCGGTGTCGACGAGTTCCTTCAGCGTGTCGACGACGTCGGGCGCCCACTGGAGCAGCTGCTCGAGCGCGGTGCCGGTGATCGAGTACGAGCAGCGGAAGCGCCGGTCGTGCCGCTTCACGAGGTCGAGCATCTTGCGCGTCGCCGGGCGATAGCACTTGTCGGCGACCTTGCGCAGGATGCGCTCGTTCGCGTCGTTGTCGAAGTAGAAGGGATCGGTCGAGAAGACCGAGTACCTGCGGAGGCGCCAGGGCTGGTGGAGCTCGAAGTAGAAGCAGACGCTTGCCATGTTCGTAGGGTACCTGCTGAGGGGGAGTGTCCGGAGGCCTCGTGCGAGGCGCGTTCAGACGCCGTAATGACCGCGATACCACTCGACGAAGCGCGCGACGCCCTCCTCGATCGGCGTCGACGGCCGGAAACCCGTGTCGGACTCGAGCGCGCGCGTGTCGGCGAAGGTGTCGGGCACGTCTCCCGGCTGCATGGGGAGCATCTCCATGGTCGCGCTTCGACCGGTCGCCTTCTCGATCGCGCGGATGTAGTCGAGGAGCTCGACCGGGCTGGAATTGCCGATGTTGTAGACCCGCCACGGCGCGGACGAGGTTCCCGGATCGGGCTGCGCCGGATCGAAGGCCGCGTTCGGCGCGGCGGGGCGGTCGAGCGTGCGGATCACGCCCTCGACGATGTCGTCGATGTAGGTGAAGTCGCGGCGGTGACGGCCGTGGTTGAACACCGGGATCGGCCGACCCTCGAGGATGCTGCGCGTGAAGAGGAAGAGCGCCATGTCGGGGCGTCCCCACGGCCCGTACACCGTGAAGAAGCGCAGGCCCGTCGTCGGGAGTCCGAAGAGGTGCGAGTAGGTGTGCGCGAAGAGTTCGTTCGCCTTCTTGCTCGCCGCGTAGAGCGACAGCGGATGGTCGACCGAGTCGTTCACCGAGAAGGGGAGCTTCGCGTTGCCGCCGTACACCGAGCTCGAGCTCGCGTAGACGAGGTGCGCGCAGCCCTCGCCGCGCGTGAACGCGTGGCGGCAGCCCTCGAGGATGTTCTGGAAGCCGACGATGTTCGACTGGATGTAGGCGTGCGGATTCTCGATCGAGTAGCGCACGCCCGCCTGCGCCGCGAGATGGACCACCGACGCGAACCGCCGTGCGCCGAAGAGACGCTCCATCGCGCCGCGGTCGGCGACGTCGATCCGCTCGAAGGCGAATCCACGGCGCTGCTCGAGCCGCGCGAGGCGCGCGAGCTTGAGGTTCGGGTCGTAGTAGTCGTTGAGGTTGTCGAGACCGACGACCTCGTCGCCCCGGTCGAGGAGCGCCTGAGCGACGTGCGAGCCGATGAAGCCCGCGCAGCCTGTGACAAGGATCGCCATCTGGTTCCGATCGTCCGCCCGAAGCCGGTCGGCACGCGCCGCACCGTTCCGCGAGTCTACTCCTGTTCGGTCCGCGTCACGCGACCGCCGTGCGCGTCGGCGCGAAGGCCCGCTCGATCGCGGCGATCACGCGGGAAAGATCCTGCTCGTCCATCGCGCTTCCCGACGGAAGGCAGAGCCCCCGCGCGAAGAGCCGCTCGCAGACGGGGCGGCGTCCGCGCTCGTGCGCGAACATGCGGCAGCCCGCGAAGAGGGGCTGCAGGTGCATCGGCTTCCACGTGGGGCGCGCCTCGATCCGCTCGGCGGCGAGCGCCGCGAGGAGGTCGTCGCGCGTGGTCGAGGCGCGCGCGGGATCGATCGTGAGCGCCGACAGCCAGCGCGTCGAGCGGCTCCAGACGGGTTCGGGCATGAAGCGGACGCCCGCGCGCGAGGCGAGCGCCGCCTCGTAGCGCGCGAAGTTCGCGCGTCGCCGCGCGACGCGGTCGGCGAGCGCGAGGAGCTGACCGCGCCCGACGCCGGCGCAGAGGTTCGACATGCGGTAGTTGAAGCCGGCGACCGCGTGCTCGTAGTGCGCGGCGGGTTCGCGCGCCTGCGTCGCGAGGAAGCGCGCGCGCTCGACGAGCGCCGCATCCGTCGAGACGAGCATGCCGCCGCCCGAGGTCGTGATGATCTTGTTGCCGTTGAAGCTGAACGCGGCCACCCGGCCGAACGTCCCGCAGCGACGGCCGTGGACGGTCGCGCCGAGGCTTTCCGCGGCATCCTCGAGGATCGGGATGTCCCACTCGTCGCAGATCGCTTCGATCGAACCGTAGTCACAGCCCTGTCCGTAGAGATCGACCGCGACGAGCGCGCGGGGGCGCCGGCCCTCGGCGTCGAGCGTCGCGATCGCATCGCGCAGCGCGGCGGGCGAGAGGTTCCAGCTGGTCTCGTCGCTGTCGACGAAGACGGGCTCCGCGCCGAGCTGCCTGATCGGGTTCGCGCTCGCGACGAACGTGAAGCTCGAGCAGAGCACCGCGTCGCCCGGCCGCACGCCGAGAAGCGCGAGTCCGAGATGGATGGCGGCCGTGCCCGAACTGGTCGCGCAGCAGTGGAGCCGCGCGCCGTTGGCGCCGAAGCCGAGGTGTTCCGACATCTCCCGTTCGAATCCGTCGACGTTCGGACCGAGCGGGGCGATCCAGTTCGTCCGGAACGCCTCCTCGACGAAGCGCTGCTCGGCGCCGGACATGTGCGGCGGCGAGAGGAGGATGGGCTGGGAGCGTGGGTCGAGCATGTGGAACCTCGGCGGGGACAACCCGTCTCCGCGGGATCCCTATCGGCAATCCCTGCGGAGTCGAGCGACAGGTTCCATCCATCGGTTATGGGCAAGCGATTCCGTCAGTCCGAGCGTCCGCCGAGGTGCGCGGCGGGAGGATGCGGACGCCGCCGGGCGCGTCGGGTCGATCGCGCTCAGAGCCGCCGTCCGGCAAGCCAGCATTCGAACATCAGGACGCTCCAGATCTCGGCCGCCTCGCCGCCGCGGCGACCCGCGAGGGTCTCCGCCCAGAGGCGCCGGACGGCCGCGGGATCGAGATGCCCGTTCCGGGCGAGTCGGGCGGGGTCGAGCATGTCCTCGGCCCAGTCGCGGAGCGGGCCCCGGAGCCAGCGGAGGAGCGGCACCGAGAAGCCCGACTTCGGCCGGTCGAACAGCGCGCGCGGCACCCGCCGCTCGAGCACGCGCCGCAGGATCCACTTCCGCTCGCCTCCGCGGAGGCGCATCGAGGACGGAAGCCGGAAGGCGAGTTCCGCGAGCGACGGGTCGAGGAGCGGCTCGCGCGCCTCGAGGCCGAAGGCCATCGTCGCGCGATCGACCTTCGTGAGGATGTCGTCGGGGAGATAGGTCGCGATGTCCGTGAGCATCATGCGCAGGACGGGGTCGAGCGACCGGTCGATGCCTGCGTGCGCGTCGGCCGCGCGCGAGCCCGCGTCGGCTTCCGAGGTATCCGCCGGGAGGGAGCGGGGAACGAGCTGCTCCGCGTCGTCCGAGATGCGCAGGAGCGCCGCATGCAGCATGGCGAGCGAGGGCGCCGCGCCGCGTTCGCCAGCGAGCCCGATGATGCGCGCGAGCTTGTGCGCGCGATCTCCCGCGCGGTCGAACGGGAGGCCCGGCACGGCGCGTCCGAACGCGTTCGCCGCCCCGCGCGGGGTGGCGCGCAGGATGCGTGCCATCGCCCGCCGCGCCGCGGGCGGAAGCCGCGCGAGCCGCGCCGCGAGCGCCGGCGCGTGGCCGTAGCGGTAGTAGCCGCCGAAGAGTTCGTCGCCACCGTCGCCCGTGAGCACCACCTTCACGCGCGCCGCCGCTTCCCGCGCCACGAGGAGCGTCGGGATCTGCGAACTGTCGGCGAACGGCTCGTCGAAGCTCGCGGCGGCGTCGCTCGCGCCGATCCGCGCCGCGTCGTCCGACGCGACGCGCAGCACGACGTGCTCGGCGCCGAGATGCCGCGCGACGGCCGCGGCGCGCGCGGTCTCGTCGAAGTCGGGGTCGTCGGTGCCGACGGTGAAGGCGACCACCGGCCGCGACGCGCGCTCCTGCATCGCCGCGAGGACGACCGCCGAGTCGATGCCGCCCGAGAGGAACGCGCCGACCGGCACGTCCGCCACCATCCGGAGGCCGACGCTCTCCGTGATCGCGCCGTCGACCGCGGCGATCGCGTCGTCGTCGCTTCCTTCGAAGGCCGCGACCGCGCCGCGCGCGGCGGCCGTCTCGGCGCTCCACCAGCGCGCGACGCGCGCCGACCCCGTCGCGAGATCGAGCCGCAGCACGTGTCCGGGCGCGAGCGTGCGCGCCTCGCGGTGGATCGACATCGGCGCGGGCACGCAGCCGTAGGTCATGTACGCGCGCAGCGCGCGGCGGTCGATCGACGACGCGAAGTCCGGATGCGCGCGGATCGCATCGAGGTCGCTCGCGAAGAGGAGCGCCGCGCCCGACGGCACGGTGAAGTCGCCCGCCCCGAGCGCGTGCCCGTGCGACAGCGCGTAGCGGCACGGCTTCACGCCGAAGCGGTCGCGCGCGAGCCAGAGGACGCGCTCGGCGCGGTCGACGAGCGCGAACGCGAACATGCCGCGCAGCCGGTCGAGCGCCGCCGGCATGCCGAGCGCGGAGATCGCGGCGAGCATCGCCTCGGTGTCCGAGCGGCCGCGGAACGCGCCCGCGCCGCCGAAGGCCGCGCGCAGTTCGGCGTGGTTGTAGATCTCGCCGTTGAAGACGACGTCGTAGCGGCCGCACGCCGACCGCATAGGCTGCGCGCCCGCGTCGGAGAGGTCGAGGATCGCGAGGCGCCGGAAGGCGAGGCCGACGCGCGTCGCCTCGTCGAACGCGACGCGCTCGTCGTCCGGTCCGCGCCGTGCGAGCGTCGACGCCATCGCGCGCAGCGCCGAGGCCGGATCGGCCGTCGCGCCCGCTCGGTCGACGAAGCCTGCGAATCCGCACATGTCGCGAGGGTATCACGCCCCGAGCGCGTCGATGATCGCCGCGTTCACGCGGCGCACGTCGAAGTCGAGCGCCTTCCTGCGCGACGCCCGTCCCATGTCGGCCACCCGCGCGGGGTCCCCCGCGAGCGCGAGGCATGCGTCCGCCAGCGCACGCGCGTCGCGCGGCGGAACGAGCAGGCCGTTCACGCCGTGGTCGACCGTCTCCCGGCAGCCCGGCGCGTCGGTGGTCACCACCGCGCGGCCCGTCGCGAGCGCCTCGAGCGTCGACCGCGGCGTTCCCTCGCGGTAGGAGGGCAGCACGAACACGCTCGCGGCGGCGAGCTCGGCACGCGGATCGTCGACGCGGCCCGCGAACTCGACGACGCCCTCGCGCACCCAGCCGTCGAGTTCGGCGCGGGCGATCGCCGATGGGTTCGCATCGATCCAGCCGACGAGCCGGAAGCGCGCGTCCGGGCGGCTCGCGCGCACGAGGCGCGCCGCCTCGACGAACTCGCGCACGCCCTTGTCGGCGAGGAGCCGCGCGACGAGCGTGAAGACGGGAGCGCCCGCCGGCGTCGCGACCTCCGCGAAGCGCTCGAGATCGACGCCGGACCCCGCGCACATCCGCACGTCGCCCGCCCGCGCGAGGAGGCCGCGCCGCGCGAACTCGCCGCGATCCGCCTCGTTCTGGAAGAAGACCGTCGTCGCGTGGCCGAGCGCGCCGCGGTAGAGCCGCGTGGCGACCATGCGCACGAGGCGCGCCTTCGTCGAACTCCCGATGAACGCGTACCCGAGTCCGGTGACCATCGCCACCCTCCGCGGCACCGCGCAGGTCGCCGCGGCGGGAATCGCGTGGAACACGGGCTTCGGATTCGCGGCGAAGACGCCGTCCGGCCGGAGCCTCGCGAAGAGCGCGCGGTAGTGGCGTCGCGCGCGCCATTCGCCGATCGGGTTTAGCGAAGTGCGCGCGTAGGGAGCGAAGTCGGTCTCCGCACCGAGCGCGGCGAGTTCCGCGCGGACGCGCTCCGGCGGAATCCCGTCCGGTCGCGTCGTCGAGACGACCACGCGGTGGCCGCGCACGGCGAGATCGCGCGCGAGCGCCCCGCGGAAGGCCACGACCGTGTCGCCGATGGTGTTGACGAGGACGTAGGTGCCCATGCGCGGCTTCGCGGAACGCGTGCGAAAGCCACTATATCCGCGCGTGACCCGCGTCCCGCGCCCCGGTCTCCGGACGTCGCCGCGTCGACGGGTCGGCTGACCGCGGCGTTCCGCTCCGCGAGCACGCGACGCGGGGATCAGGGAGAGGGATCAGGGAGAGGGATCAGGGACAGGGATCAGGGACAGGGATCAGGGATCGACCATCTTCCAGCTGAGCGAGACGTTGCGCACGAAGCCCGACGTGGCGAGCGACGTGCCCTCCATGAG
>JBIIYI010000110.1:0-8246 GCA_044346895.1 Phycisphaerales bacterium | reverse complement strand
CCTTCCATCCGGCGAGCGACGCCGTCGTCACCGGATTCGTGCGACCCGCGACGACCACCGCCGATCCGATCTCGACCTCCGTCGCCACGGGCGCAAGCGGGCGCCGCCACGGATCTGGGCCGTGCGCGTGGTCGTGGTGGTCGTGGTTGTGGTCGTGGTTGTGGTCGTGGTTGTGGTTGTGGTTGTGGTCGTGGTGCCCGCCGCGCCGCCGCGTGCGCTCCGCCGCGTGCGCGTCGGAGGCATCGGCACCCGCCCTCGTCCAGCGCGCGATCGACCAGAGCCAGCCGATGTCCCACGGCCGCGCGTCGGGCGCGAGCGGCTCGCGGAACTGCCAGTTCACGTGCACCGCGCCGCCCGCGTGTCCGGCCATGCCGCACGCGCGCGCGAAGGCCTCGTCGATCGTGGAAAGCACGAACTCCGCGGGAATCTCCGTCGTCGGGCACGGCATGTCGACCGTCCAGCGCGCCGCGCCCGCGAGGAGCGCGGCCTGCGGGATCGACTGGTTCGCGCCGCAATCGCGCAGTTCGGGCGGCCGATCGGCGGCGAAGACGAGGAGCGGCGTGCGCGTCATCCGCGCCTCGACGCAGGCGGGCAGCGCGTTGGCGACGGCGGTGCCGCTCGTCATCACCGCGACCGCCGGGACGCCCGTCGACTTCGCGATCCCGAGCGCGAGAAACGCGCCGCCGCGCTCGTCGTGCGCGATGTGGACGCGCACCTCGGGGTGCCGCGCGAACGCCGCGGCGAGCGGCGTGCTGCGCGAACCCGGCGAGATCACCGCGTGACGCACGCCGAGCCGCACGCACTCCTCGGCGGCCAGCATCGTCCACGCCATGTTGATGTTGGGCGCGTCGCGCATCGCCGGAAGGTATCAGGTCGCGAGCCGCTCGAACGCGAGCAGCTTGTGGCCCGTCTCGCGCCACTCCTCCGCGGGATCGGAGCCCTCGACGATGCCGGCGCCCGCGTACGCCGTGAGCGTGTCGCGCTCGATGCGCGCCGAACGGATCGCGACCGCGATCTCCGCGCCGTCGCGCGAGACGACGCCGATGGTTCCCGCGTAGAGGCCGCGGTCGAACGGCTCGAACTCGCGCAGCGCGCGGATCGCGGGCTCGACCGGCGCGCCGGCGACCGCGGGGGTGGGATGCAGCGCGCGCACGAGCTCGACGTCGCCGACGCCGGCGCGGAGTTCGGCGACGACGCGCGTCGCGAGATGCTGGACGTACGCGAGGCGGAGGAGCCGCGGCTCGCTGTCGACGCGCAGGCTCGTCGCGCAGGCGGCGAGCGCCTCGCGCACGCGCTCGACGACGAGTTCCTGCTCGCGGCGATCCTTCGGACTCGCGAGGAGCGACTCGCCGAGCAGGCGGTCCGCGACGCCGTCGACCCCGCGCGGCCGCGTGCCGGCGACCGCCTCGCTGCGCGCGGTGCGGCCGCTGCGCGAGACGAGGCGCTCCGGCGTCACGCCGAGGAAGGCGCATCCCTCGCCCGCCTCGACGAGGAAGCGGAATCCGCGCAGTTCGCGCGCGGCGAGCCTCGCGAGGACGGCCACGGGATCGAGCGCGCCGCTCGCCGCGTAGCGCCGGGTGCGCGCGAGGACGATCTTCCGCAGGGCGCCCGAGCGGATCCGGTCGAGCCCGCCGCGCACGGCGCGCGTCCAGTGCGCCTCGCCGTCGCCATCGCTCTCGCGGACGAGCGCGGGCTCGACGATGCACGTCTCGCACGGCGCCGCGAGGCGCTCGAGGATCCCGGCCACGGCCGCGCGGTCGGCGTCGGCCACGAGATGCGCCGCCACGACGTGCCGCTCGCCCTCGCGACGGATCTCGACCATCGGGAGGACGCACGCGCTCGCGTCGAAGGGGCGCCACGCCGCGTCGCGCGCGCGCCCGGCGTCGAACGGCCGCGCGGTGAAGTGGATCGGCGCCCGCGCTCCGGGCGTCGAACCCTCCGCGGCACGCAGTTCCTCGTGACCTCCGAACGCACCCGAACGCGCGACGCCGACGCCGGCCACCTCGAGCTTCGCGCTCCGATCGCGGAAGTAGCGCCGGTCGCCGGCGGGAGCGGCGCGGAGGAGCGCCAGGATGTCGACCGCGTCGATCGCGCGCTCGAGCCGCAGCACCGCGCCGTCCGCGACGGGGCCGGTCGCGCGCACGCGGGCGGCGAGTTCGGACAAGACCACCGCGGTCGCGCGCGGCGCGTCGTCGTGGGTCCTCGGTCGCTGGAAGTGTCCTGCGGACATCGGGATCGGTAGGCTAGGCGATCCCGTCGGCGGCGTCAGTCGTCTTTTTGCGGCTGAAGAGCGAAGTCTTCCGATCCGCGCCCGGTCTCGCCTCGCGGCCGCGCGCGGGCCGCCGAGTTTCCGGGCATTTCCGGCATCGGCGCCATCTCGGCCGGGAGCGCGCGCACCACGGCGTCGATCGCCTCTCCCGTCGCCGCCGAGAATGCGGCGGCCACGTCGCTCGGGTCGGCGCCCGAGATCGGTGCCCGGCCCCGACCCATCATCTGCGCGACGAGCCTCGTGCGCGAACCGCGTCCGTCGAGCAGGTAGGCGCGCACCTCGACGATCGCGGCGGGCGCGCCCTTGTCGGAGTAGTCGGCGTAGAAGCCCTCGATGATCCCGTCGAGCGTCACGTCGCACCGCACCGAGATTCCCTCGATCCCGACCATCGTGAAGCGGCCGGACCTCTCGAGCGCGCGCGCGAATCCCTCGCAGAGCATGTCCGACGGATCGCTCATGAAGCCGTTGTAGGCGTCGAGACGCCAGGTTCCGTCGCTCGTCCTGTAGAGGAAGGGACGGGCGTCGAACGGCGGGATCGCCGAGAAGCGCGCGACCATCACCGTGCCGAGCTTGCCGCCCTCGACGGGCTGCTGCGCGGGCAGCGCCATCATGTACTGCGCCCCGCCCGCCTCCGGGCGCTCGAGGAGCGAGCAGCCCGCGGCGGCAGGAAGCGCGGTGGCGAGCGCGGCGGCGAGCGCACGCGTGACGACGGAATGCGCGGTGGATTCGTTCATGGAGTGTTCCTTCATGCTGCGTCGGGATCGACCTCGGCCGGACCGGACGGACTCGCTCACTTCGCCTTCGGACCGGGTTCGCCCGGAGGCAGCGGCTTCGCGGGCTTTCCGAAGATGACCTGACCGGGATCGCTCTTCGCGCGGGAGGTGACTTCCTCGAGGTTCTCCGCGGTCTTGCGCAGGGCCTCGATCAGCTGGCGTATCTCGTAGGACTCGCTCTGGAGGAGCAGCGACACCTGCTCGCCGATCCCGCGGTACTCCTCGATCGTCGGTCCGAGTTCCGCGGTCGTGGCGTCGAGATTGGCGAGGATGCGCTGGACGCGCTCGCCCGCGATCATCGCATCGAGCTTCTCCGCCGCCTCGCGCGCCGACTTCATCATCTTCGGAAGTTCCTCGAGCGCGGTCCGGAGGTCGCCCCCCGTCCCGTCGAACGCCGCGCGGAACTCGGCCGTCACCGCCTTCGCGTTCTCGAGCGTGTCCGCGATCGCCCGATCGTCGAGGATCTTCTGCAGCGACTCGTTCGAGGCGCGCATCTCGGTCACGAACTTGTCCGCGTTCGCGAGCATCGGATCGACCCGCTGCTTCACCGTGCCGTCGATGTCCTCGATCGTGCGCTGGAAGCTCGACGCGAGCGACGAGAAGTCGGTCTGCGAGAGGTTGTTGGCGATCGTGTTGATCCGGTCGAGCAGCTGGTCGAGGCGGCTCGGCGCGCTCGGGATGTACGCGTAGGCCGGCTCGTAGGGCGGCTTCGTCGCGGGGAAGAGCGTCGCGTCGTTCAGGTCGAGGTCGACGAAGAGGCCGCCGGTGAGTCCCGCGGTCGAGAGGCGCGCGCGCAGCCCCTGCGCCACGCCCGACTCGACGTTCGCGCCGAAGAGGTGCGTGCTGTCCGGGCCGAACACGTCGAGGCGCACCTTCATGCGGATGACGACGGGGCTGCCGAAGTCGAAGTACTCGCCGTGGCCGCCATGCTCGGGATACCAGCGGTCGGCGAAGCTGATCGCGGTGACCTCGCCGATCGGGACGCCGCGGTACTTCACCGGGCTTCCGATCTGGAGGCCGTTCACCGACTCGGTGGTCGAGGTCTCGATCACCTCGGTCTCCTTGAAGAGCGAGCCGGACCCGATGGCGATCACGCCGCCGAGGATGAGCGACGTCGAGGCGATGACGAACACGCCGACCCTGAACTCCTTCGATGCGCTCATGCGATCCTCCGTGACGTGGCGCCGTGATTCGTGTCGTTCCGCATCGTTCAGGTCTCCGCCGTGGGCACGCGGTTGAGGAAGTTGCGCACCCACGGATCGGGCGAGGAATCGCGCAGTTCCGCGGGCGTTCCGAGCGCGACGAGCCGCTTGCGCGCGCCATCGAGCATCGCGAAGCGGTGCCCGATGGCGAAGATGCTCGCGAGCTCGTGCGAGATGATGACGAAGGTCGTGCCGAGCATGCGGTTGAGCGCGACGATCAGCGCGTCGAGGTCGGCGCTCGTCACCGGGTCGAGGCCGGCGCTCGGCTCGTCGAGGAAGATGATCGGCGGGTCGAGCGCGAGCGCGCGCGCGATCGCCGCGCGCTTCTGCATGCCGCCCGAGATCTCGCTCGGCTCCTTGTGCGCGTGCGCGCCGAGCCCGACGAGCCCGAGCTTCGCGCGCGCGATGTCGTCCATCGCGTCGTCGGAGAGGTCGGTGAACTCCTCGAGCGGGAGGCGCACGTTCTCGAGCAGCGTCTTGCCGCCGAAGAGGGCGCCGAGCTGGTACATCACGCCGAAGCGGCGACGGACGCGCCGGAGCGCCTCGTCGTCGGCGCCCGCCACGTCGGTGCCGTCGAGCGTGATCGAGCCGGCGAGCGGCTTGCGCAGCGCGGTGAGGCAGGAGAGGAGCGTCGTCTTGCCGCAGCCCGAGCCGCCGCCGATGAAGAGGATCTCGCCCGCGAGGATGTCGAGGTCGATGCCCTCGACGATCGGCCGGTCGTAGCCGATCGTCACGCCCCGCAGCGCGATCGCGACCTCGCGCGCGGTGGCGGCGGTCTGGTTCGGGGATGTGGCGTTCCGGGAGTCCATCGCGTGAGATTCGCGCGCCCGTGCGCGCTTCGGGTCCGTCCGTCAGATGCCGAGTGCGTAGAAGAAGCTGCCGAGGATCGCGTCCGCGACGACGATCGCCACGATGCCCGCGACCACCGCGCGCGTCGTGCTGAGGCCGACGGCGCCTGGCCCCTGCCCCGTGCGCAGGCCCGCGAGGCAGCCGATCGCGCCCACGAGAAGCGCGAACACCGCCGCCTTGGCGAGCCCCTGCAGGAAGCCGCCGACGGTGAGCGCCGCGCGCACCTCGTCGTAGTACTGGGCGAACGTGAAGCCCTCGGGGCCGAGGATGAGGAACCCCCCCGCGACCCCGAGCAGCGTGGCGAAGACGGAGAGGAGCGGCGTGACCAGCACGACGGCGAGGATGCGCGGAACGACGAGGAAGCGCACCGGATCGATGCCGAAGGTCCGCAGCGCGTCGAGTTCCTGCGTCACCTTCATCGTGCCGATCTCGGCGGCGAACGCGCTTCCCGACCGGCCCGCGAGGATGATCGCGGTGATGAGCGGACCGAGTTCGCGCACCACCGAGATCGAGACGACGTCCGCGACCTGCAGCTTCGCGCCGTACTTCGCCATCGGGTCGAAGGTCTGGAACGCGATGATCGTGCCGATGAGGAGTCCGAGGAGCGAGACGACCGGCACGGCGTCGGTGCCGTGCCGCGACATCGCCGCGATCGTGTCGCGCAGGCGCAGGAGCCGCGGGTGGAGGAGGACGGTCGCGAGGACGATCGAGAGTTCGCCGATGAAGCGGACGAGGTCGACGACGCCGTCGCGGATCGCGATCGCCGCGTGCCCGACCTCGCGCACGAGGCCGATCGGCGCAGGTGCTGGAACGGGCTCCTGCCCGCGCAGCGCGAGGTCGACCAGGAGCTTCCGGTCGCCCTCGACGCCCGTCACGTGGAACTCGCCGGCGCGCGCCTTCGCGAGCCGGAAGAGGAACACCGCCATCGAGACGCCGGAGGCGTCGATCTCGCCGCACTTCGCGAGATCGAGCGTGATCGCGCCCCCGCCCTTCGCCGGAATCGCCTTCTCGAGCGATGCGCGCGCCGCGCCGATCGTGGACGCGACGAGCACGCCTTCCACGACGACGCGGGTGCCCTCGGCCGACGCGTCGACGCGCACGTCGGCCTTCGGCGAGGCCTTCAGCTCGGCCTTCGGCGAGGCATCGGGCGACCGGTCGCTCACGGTGTCCCGCCCGGCGCGGCGCCCGTTGTCCTCGCGCGGTAGATCTTCTCGGCCTTGGGCATCAGCTTCGCGAGGCGCGCGGCGCGCCTGTCGTCGGAGGGATGCGTCGAGAGGAGTTCGGGAGGCTTCTCTCCGCCGACTTCCGACATCTTGCGCCAGAAGCCGACCGCAGCGCGAGGGTCGTAGCCCGCGGCGGCGGCGATGAAGAGACCGATCTCGTCGGCCTCGCTCTCCTCGCTGCGGCTGAAGGCAGTCTCGCCGAGCGCGCCGTAGGCGATCGCGGTCGCCTCGATGATGGCGGGGTCGACCTCGCCCGTCGCCGACACCGCGCCGAGCACGATCTGGGCCGCGACGCCGCGCGACATGCGCTCGGCGCCGTGCCGCGCGATCGCGTGCGCCGCCTCGTGGCCCATCACGACCGCCAGTTCGTCGTCGCTCGTCGCCACCTTGAGGAGCCCGGTGTAGACGGCGCTCTTCCCGCCGGGAAGCATCCACGCGTTCACTTCCGCGCTGTCGACGAGGGTGAACTGCCACTGGAAGCCCTCGACCGCCGCCGGATAGCGCCGCTCCGACGCCTGCGCGATCCGCTGCCCGACCTGCTGGACGCGGGCGAAATCCGGGCCCGACGTGACGACCTTCGCGTCCTTCAGCATCTCCGCGTAGGCCTCTTCGCCGAGAGTGATCTCATCGCTCGTCGAGAGGAGGTTGAACTGCGAACGGCCGGTCTCGGGCACGGTGCCGCAGCCGGAAAGCGCGGCCTGCGCGGCCAGGACGCCCGACCCGAGGAGCATGCGCGCGAGCCGACCGCCGATCGTTCGACGGGCGGGGCGGCAACCGACGGCGCTTCCGGGGCTTGGGCTGTTTGGCACGGGGGTGGATCCTCCACGGACACGGCGGCCGGCTCCGCGGCCGAGTTCAAAGACGGTGGGTCGATATCGGCCGGGCTTGCGCCGCGCCATCACAGGATCCCGCCGCCCCGCTACCTTGCCATCATGCCGCGCCAAGCCACCCACCAGCGTCGGGGCAACTGCCTCTTTCAGATCCTCCTCGCGCTCGCCGTCCTCTGCGTGCTCGTCGCGGTGGCCGGGATCGTGAGCATGCTCACTTCAGGCGCCGGCAAGGCCGTCACCGACCTCCAGTCCGAGATCAAGACCATCGCGGCGAACTCCGACACCTTCGAGGCGCCCGGAACGGCGACCGTCGAACTCGAGTCGGGCGGGGCGATGCTCGCGCTCCATCCGGACGGAACGGTGGGCGACAAGAAGATCGGCGTCCCGCCGGCGAACGTGACCTACGTCTTCACGATCACCGGACCGGACGGCAACCCGGTGAAGTTCGACGCGAACAACCAGCCGCGCAACCCGCAGGCTCCGTTCGAGATGTTCGGCGTGTTCGAGGCCAAGACCGCCGGCGCGTACACCATCGAGGCGAAGACCTCGGATGGCAGCGCGACGCCCGCCGCGATCATGGTGGCTGCGGCCGATGAGGCGACCGCGGAGCGGCTCGCGAGCGCGGGTCTCGCGATCTTCAAGGGAATCGGCGGCGGATGCCTCTCGATCTGCGGCTGCCTCGCCGCGATCGGCTTCGCCATCCCGGCGTTCTTCGTGCGCAGGAAGGCGAAGGCCTCCGCCG
This sequence comes from Phycisphaerales bacterium, assembly GCA_044346895.1. Taxonomy (GTDB): domain Bacteria; phylum Planctomycetota; class Phycisphaerae; order Phycisphaerales; family SM1A02; genus QWPT01. The sequence continues at coordinate 358 of JBIIYI010000110.1, read as the reverse complement.
AAGCCCCCGCGCCTCCGCCGCTCTGATCGGGCGCGACCGCGGTCGTCGCCGGCCGTGCGCCCGCTCGGGCGCAGGCACGGGCCCGTGTCGCTTCGAACCATCGTTCGCTTCGCCCCATCGTTCGCTTCGCCCCATCCCTGTGGCAATCGCGATCTTTCGCGACCCTCAGTAGTTCGGGTCGTAGACCTTGTCGCGGATGAACGCGTGGAGGTCCTTCGGGCGCTCGACGCGCGCGAGGCCGCGCGCGAAGACGAGTTCGGCGACGTCGATCGCCACCTCGACCGCCGTCTCGTGGATCCGCTGGAGCGGCGGATAGATCAGCCCGACCGAGAGTTCGGCGTCGGACGTGCGCGCCGAC